>JAYEOJ010000187.1:0-3954 GCA_034722835.1 Bacteroidota bacterium
AGTGGAGCGCGCTACAACCTCCTGCAAAGACATGCCCATATTCAGGAACTTGGACATGATATTGAGCATGTCCTTCATCCCTGCATTCATGCTCCCGGTATGCAGATCGGTACTGATGCTGTTGGGCATAAAACCCTGTTCCATTGCAGGCAGGGCCTGTTCAAATACAAAACTTCCTCCTCCGTGTCCCACATCAAAGACGATCCCCTTTTCCTGGGCCTCTTTTGCACAGGCCCTTACCATCCCATTCTCATCAACAACAGGGGTCCTTCCCTTCACATGAGCAAAGCAGTGGGTGTAAATATCTCCTGGTCTTAGTTTTTCCAGCAGAAGGGTTTCCATCGACAGTTCGGGATTACTACCTCCAAAATCTATCATAACAGGCATATTTGCCTGCACTCCGGCCTCCACGGTGCGGTCCAGGGGATCCCATTCATGTCCGCTGTAATGGGCCAGCTTGATTCCTACGATAACATCGGAATTTTGTCTGGCCACGATAGCGGTAAGCTTGGGATCCATATCCCCCAGGTTTTGCTCGATGGCACCTCCTTTCATGCCAGGGCCCACGATATTCAGAAAGGCCAGGACCCTGGTTTTTGAATTATCAATGGTCTGTTCCCTGAAGGTCTTGAAGTTCTTCCATCCAGAAGATCCCGCATCCACTACGGTGGTCACACCGGAACGGAAGGTAAATCCATCCGGCGGAAGACTGGTAAAGCTGTTACTGATGTATTGATCCTGGTTGGTTCCATGGAAAACATGTACATGGATGTCTATCAGTCCCGGTACCACAAGCATGCCGGTGGCATCGATGACTTTCTTTGCTTTCTCACTGGGAATATCAGCGGATACTGCCACCACTTTCCCATCAAGTACGGCCACATCCATGACCTGATCCAGTTTATTCTTGGCATCGATCAGGTGTCCGTTCTTAATGAGCAGGTCGTATTCCTGGGCTCCGACCGAAAGACTGGCCGTTAAAAAAGCAAAAACACAAAAGATTGTAAATGTTGGTTTTTTCATATCATATTAGATTATCATTAATGGTTCCTGAGTGCAGTATATCATCTGCCTTGATATACCAGGTATAGATTCCCTCTTTCACCTGGTGCTTGTTAATGTCCGTGTGGTCCCACCGGAGCTCGGCCAGGTTGGATATGGTGGTTGATGTCTCGAAAGACCTGATCACATTGCCTTCCGTATCTTCAATGTGGGATTCAATGTTGTGATTTCTTCCCGATTGATCAAGAAACAGTGGTAACAGGTATTCATTGTTTACTTTTCGAATGTCACCAATTCTGGATTGGCACTTATCCAATTGAGGGATTTCCACAGCATCGGAAGCATCCGAGAGATCAATCGTTTCGTGATGGTCCATGGACATGCTTCCCAGACCATAGTGAGCAGAAGCAATCCTTATGTGAGAAGCGTTGGGATGATCACAGGGAGTCCATCCGTCTTCGGTAGTGATCAAATTCATATTATTGGCATCTCGCGCCCGGTTGATCAGGCCCAGCTCGTAGGAATCCAGGGCTACCGGATCTTTGCTGACTGCAATGGTATTGGTGTGAAATGCATTCCCTGACAGGGGGCCGCCGTGATAGATGCCAGCAAGTGCATCCAGGAAATTAAGTATGAACGGGGCATGCTGGCTGATGTTCTTATAAAAAGCAGGAGCACACATACGGGTTCCTGCAAAGGGGCTGTTCTTATCGGTCCAGTCCCTACCATGCGTACCTACGGGATTGTCCGTACAGCCGTAGTTGTTTTTCATGGCTCCGGTAATCCCTGCCTCCCTGTGATCTTTGGCTATAATATAATTGATCAGGAAATCATGCTGGTACACGCCTGCGAATATACGTTGAGGGGCCCGGTACTTTTTTGGATAGTCCGGAGCAGCAATAAAACCCGGTGCATCTTCTGGAAGTTCTAAAGGGCCTGAGGAGCTGATCCAGTGGATCCTTGGGGCCCCGGGCCTGGAATCTTTAGTGATACCTGCTCTGTCGGGAAACACCGGCCGATACCCCTGAATGACTGGAAAACTCTGGCGGCTTCCCCTGGAGTATATTCTTTCGAACAGGGTAATATTTTCCGGAGGAAAAGTTCCGTCCAGCATTTGGGAAAGACCGGTGACAATTGCATTGGTGACTGCAGATTTGGGTCCAAAGGGACACAGGGAGGTGGACCAATCATTTTCCATGTCCGATGAGTAGGAAAAATTAAGCTTGATTCCGATCCTGGTATCTGGATTTGGATAACCGGCCGGGAAAAGTGATTCCCAGGCTTTGCCCACACTTGCTTGCCCGGTTAATTTTGTCACGGCAGTATCCACCATACTGGCAATGCGCATGCTTTGTATGTCCCAGGATACTATTTTATCTACTCTGATCCCGAAAGAGTCGACCATCTTTCCTGGCCTGAATTGCATGCTGGAGGCATATTCATCTCTGACACTGACAACAGGAGAAGGGTAAAGGTCTTCGTATACTCTCCCGCAACCGTATTGGATCAGGGGAGCTGCCAGCAGTGAGCTTACTCCATACTTTATGAATTTCCGGCGTTTCAAATAGTGACGGGTTTTGAGATCAAATAAGTTCTTGCAGGAGTCCTTGAAAAGTACTAAAAAAAATACACTTTCTAAAGATATGTGCTAATTTCACTTAAAATTAACGCACCGCAAACCTCAGGAAAATGAAGAGATCTTTCCCACCTGCATTTTTCATTCTACTTCTATGTCTGTTCTCAAACTCCTTATCCGGCCAGCAAAGGATTTACAGCCAGTACCTGGATCACCCCTGGGTGGATTCGATGATGTCCACGCTGTCCATGGAGGAGAAGACCGCCCAGTCACTCTGGGTAATTGCCGGCCCGGAGAACGGGCTACATGAAATCATGGATGGTGCCATTTCCATCAGGGAACATGGCCTCGGGGGATTGATCTTCACTGAAGGTCCCAATAAACAGATGCAGGCACTGGCAGACTACTGCCGGTCGCACAGCACCATACCACTGGCCATTGCCCTGGAGGGCAGATGGAGTGAGCAATACCCCCATATGGGCTCCCTGGCTGCCATAGCAAATGATTCACTTCGCTACCTGGCCGGATCGAACCTGGCGTGCCTAATCAGGAAAGCGGGTGTGTCTGTGGTCCTGACAAAAGGTATGGATGATGCTCTTGCAGCAGGCCTCACTGACAAGCATATCCAGATCCTGGATCCAAGGTGGATCCAGAGGATCAGGATCAGCGAGCTCGGCAACTGCCTGGATACACAAATCCCGGCTGACTCCATTGAGTATCGTGCCAGACAGGTCCTGGCCTTAAAGTATTGGATCATGCAACAGGAGGTGGTAGCTGGAAAAGGAATACAGGAGGTGATGGCTACAGGTGGGCACCATCAATCTGCCTTTATAAGGGATCTGTACGCGCATTCCCTGACGGTCCTGAACAACCAGAATCAGGTGATCCCGGTGAGGGAACTGGGAAATACGAGGATCGCCTGCCTGGCGGTGAATCAACAGGGGATGACCGGTTTTCAGAAGATGGCAGGACAGTATACCCGTACAGAAAACTATTTCTGGTTACCGGATAGCGAAAACAATAATGAACTTATTAAAGAGCTTTCCACCTATGATCTGGTAATCGCAGGCGTATACCCTGGTCAGTCGCCGGAGGCAACAGAGGCATTTATCTCCTCACTCGGACAAAAGACTGAACTGATTCTGGTCTGGTTTGGTGATGCGGAAAGCCTGGATGGATGTCTTAGCATTGCATCCAATGGAAAAAGCCCGGAAGCCGAGGGGCTTATTCTGGCCTATGACCAAAAGCCTATTACGCAAGGCTTGTCAGCCCAACTGATATTCGGGGGCATCAGTGGCAGGGGCAGATTGCCGGTGGCCATAGGAGACCAGTACCCTGTTGGGTTTGGAATCACTACACCCGGAGGACTAAGGCTT
>JAYEOJ010000188.1:0-3949 GCA_034722835.1 Bacteroidota bacterium
CCTTTATCGAACTTCCCAGGTTGCTTGAAACCAACCTGCAAAACAATCTTGAATTTCCCCAGTTTGACCATGGTCTCGGGGATGCGAATGCCCTTAAAACAGAGTTGTTTATCCAGGGCCTCCATCGTCGATGGATCGGGTATGGTTCACTATTACTGATCATTGGATTGATTGTACTGGGATACCTGACCCGGAAATCGGGCTGGGCCATGGCCGGTGCCATCGGACTCTTTATACCGGTATTCGGACAATTTGCCTTTAGCATGTTTTTCCTGGCCGGACTTGGATTTCTCAGGGTGGGCTGGCTCCCATTTCTGGAGATTTCCTTCGATATCCTTGACCTGGGTAAGGTCATCTATGTTCCCTACTGGATCCTTATGTGGTTCCTGGGGCTGTTCAAATGGGATGCCCACAATGTTCTCTCCTGGTTCTTTATGGCTGCAGGAGCCTTCCTCTTTACCTGGGGCGTATTGCTCTGGTTCAAATCAAGGTACAGTGGAAACAAAGTGGCCACCTCGTGGATCTATAAGATATCGCGTCACCCGCAGTACCTGGGCTGGATCCTGTGGAGCTACGGATTTATCCTCTATTCTCCCTTTGAAAAAACCATGAAAATGTCCTGGAGCGTCCCTTCATCCCTGCCCTGGTTGCTAATGACCACAACCATTGTGGGAATCTGTATGCTGGAAGAGATTAAAATGATAAAGATCACTGGGGGCAGTTATCAGCAATACAGGGAATCTTCCCCCTTCCTCTTCCCCCTTCCCTCCTGGCTGAACAGAATCCTTACCTGGCCTGGCCGCCTGGTGACAAGGGGAGAGTATCCCAGCAGGCGAAGAGAGGTTGTTTGGATTGTGCTGATCTATACCGTGATCCTGATGGCCCTCTCTCTTTTCTGGATGGATCTGGGAGATTCCGGAAGAAAAAGCGTATCCGTTGAAGAAACAAAACAGGAACTGGCTGAGATCCTGGAAAAGCTGGAAGAAGCCGGGGATAACCGCCGGGCAATCTATTCGCTGATGGATCAGATTCCTGAACATGGAGAGGTTGGCAAAGAATCTTTAATCTCCCTGGCTGAAAGCTCAAATCCAGTGATCCGGGAATTTGCCATTCAGCATCTGGGCCGTATGGGGATTCGGGAAGCGGAGGATCTTATGATACACGCGTTATATGATTCCATCAGGCGAGTACGAAGCAGTGCCATCTTAGCGGTGGGACAGATCAAGTCGGTGCGTGCAGTGGACAGCCTGTCAGCCATGTTGGTCACACCCCGACAGGACAACAACATCTTCCATATATATGGCGCCCTGGGTGCCATTGGCGATGCGGATGCAATTTCAGTGCTGGCACAGGGATTAGAAGGCGGAGAACATTACAACCAGATTTCTGCCCTGAATGCCCTATTGGAGATTGATGCCGATGTTGGACTCTCCTATGCCATCTCTGAATTGCAGGACGAGAATGTTGAAGTAAGAAGAAATGCGGTGATTGTCTGCATTCAGCTGGGGAATCCAAAGGCCATCGGGCCATTGAAAAGTTTATTCGTGGATGATGACTTCGAAGTACGCCTGTATGCCAAACAGGGGGTAAAACGGCTGGAAAAGTGATATATTTAGATACATCTCAGCCAAATCATATGAAAAAACTTATGGCAATAGCCGCGCTGATGGGAAAAATGTGGCTCCTTTGCGACCCAATTCCGATTCAGGAATCCTCTTGAAAGGAGTCGGACAGGCCAATCTCTGGTGCTGGTCTGTGGGATCGGGTGAGTTGTGGAGCGGACGAATTGGTCTGCAGCACCATGGCGGGGTAAATCCGGAGACCGGAAAATTGCGGGGTGCCTCCAGCCTGGTGCAGTTCCGCAACATCTGGATCTACGAGCTCTAAGCTCCTTTTTCACCTTAGCGAACCACGGGAAACTCTGTGATCCTCAGAGTTGAACACCCGTAAGGAATGAGCGTTATCACATCGGGCTCTTCCCCCTGCAAATGTTTCAGGGGTAAGCTGTGTGGCAGTGGTCCGGCCATTTCCCGGTGGAGTTTCCAGTCAGGAATCTGTCTCCCTCTGGTAAGCAGTGCAAGAGGGGCAGTTTCCAGGGTCCATGGGTAATAACCCGATACCTTGGCCTTTTGAATAAGCTCAAAGCCCTGATCCGGATCCAGGATGGCAGCTTCCAAAAGTCCGTAGTTCCATGGATCCATGGGTCTTACTTCGCTGAAATTTCCGTAACTGTCGCTGTTCTCCACCTCGGTCCATTCTTCTCTGATCTTCAGAGCGTACACCAGAGGTCCGCGTTCCACCGAAACTGAATTTTCCACCCAGCGATTCACTTTCACCTTCGCGGGAAGTTCAAGTACCACCTGGTCTCCATTCTTCCAGACGCGATCAACAATCACCATTCCCCCGGAGATTTCGAACTTAATTTCTTTGTCATTAATGCGGAATACAGGAGCTTCACACCAGCCAGGAATCCTGAAGTGAAATGGAAAACTGACCTCTTCCGGGGTGGAAATATGGAAGCGGATTTTATCCTGAAAGGGATAATGGGTCTCTTCTTTTATGCTAATCTCGACTCCGTCTGCTACCCTGGCAGTGATATTGCAGGGGGCATATACTACCGCTGCCAGTCCGCCGCCATCCGTGGCATACCAGAGATGGGAAACCAGTTTTGGCCAGCCCTGGTGCAGGTTACAGGTGCAACAGGGAAAACCGCTTAGCAGGCCATAGCAGAGATCGGTATGCCCGTGATGATCCTCCTCATAAAAATTGTGCCGGTGCCGGGTCAGCATCACCTGGTTGGCCTGCTGAAAATATTGCCGGGAGGTGAAATCATCCGTCACCTGTGTGGGCAGCGCATTGTAAGCAATCTTCTCCAGGTGATCCATCATGGAGGGATCTCCTGAAATGGCAATCATCTTCTCCAGCGAATACATCAGTTCCACCACAGAGCATAACTCTATGCCCTGAGTGGGATCATTGCCATGCATGGGTTCATCCCCACCATACATCCCCTGGGGCTGACCATGATACAGATGGATATCACGAAAGGCCTTCTCCACCGCATTCTTATAGCGTGGATCCGGATCCTGCTGATAGCGGATCATGGGCTCCTTGATGCCCTGTGCAAGGTTAACACAGTGAAAACTCTGAAGCTGCCTGGTACACAAACGTGAAATCAACTCCTGATCAAAAGGATAACGATTTTGGGTGTTATAGGGGTAAAGGTGATCCAGATCACCCCCCTTGTAGCAATCCTCATTCAGGAAGACCTCTGTCCATGGGAAGGTCTGTTCATGCAGCAAATCTCCCAGCTCCAGCAAGAAAGATTCTCCGGTCAGGTTATAGAGCCAGTGAACCACCATCAGGTTATCCCCTCCCCTGCGATTGGCCCAGAAGGTCCAGTGATCAAGGGGTGTATCCGGCAACTCATTCAGCTGGAATCTGAAATAGTTCAACATCAGATCGATTACCCGCTCATCATCCGACACTTCGTAATACTGCTGCAGGACCTTTAGCATCACCATCTTAGGCCACCAGTCCTGCCGTCTTGTTTTTTGAAGTCCCGGTTCAGCTTCGGGCTCCTCTTCAAAGGGGACCGGTCCAAAATAACCCGTTTCGGTCTGACTGTTCAATGTCCACTCAATCCAGGGCATGGCCTTCGCCTTCAGGGCATCATCATCCAGGAGCCAGGCCAGGGGTACCAAACCGTCCAGCCAGTAAACGCTCCGCTCCCAGCCATCGCCATCACCACCCAGCCAGCCATTCCGCTCGCCTACCACCGAAGGGTACCACTCATCGAGGTGTCCGGTCATCCCGTCCCGCATCAACTCCAGCTGCTGTAGGAGCCAGCCTTCAGCCCTGATGGTGCCCAGAGGGAGTTCAACGTATTTCTTGGGATAAAGAGGAGAGCGGTTCTGCAAATACAGATTGTCCGGTTCTACAGGTGCCT
>JAYEOJ010000189.1:0-3949 GCA_034722835.1 Bacteroidota bacterium
GTATATTGCTTGTCCTTGTCTAACTTCTCTAAAGCTAACTTCCTGTTTTTAGTCAGTTTACTCATTTTTATAAGGAATTAATTGTTAGACGGGAATTGACCTTGAATAGTAATTCCCATACTCCTTGCGGTACCGGCAACCATTTTCATAGCAGACTCCACAGTAAACGCATTGAGGTCGGGCATTTTTGCTTCAGCAATCTCGCGCACCTGTTCCCAGGATACACTTGCAACCTTCACCCTGTTTGATTCGGCCGATCCCTTTTTGAGCTTGGCCTTCTCCAGCAGTTGAACTGCCACAGGAGGAGTCTTTACGATAAAATCAAACGATTTATCGGAATAGACGGTAATGATTACTGGCAATAGTTTCCCGGCCTGCTCCTGGGTTCTGCCATTAAATTGCTTGCAGAACTCCATGATGTTGACACCTTTGGCACCCAGTGCGGGCCCCACAGGAGGGGATGGATTAGCTGCACCACCCCGTATTTGCAACTTGATTAAGCCTTCTACTTCTTTTGCCATTTTATTTAACTGTTTATATACTTACCGCTTACAACATCCGCTGACAACCATACAGGAAGCATTCATGGGTATATCATTGTCTGGAAATTGCAATCTTTTAAATACTAACTATTCACTAATAACTATTAACTAGCCCTCTTTTTCCACCTGCATGAAGCTCAGTTCCAGTGGGGTCTTACGACCAAAAATCTTCACCATCACTTTAAGCTTCTTCTTTTCATCGTTGACTTCTTCGATAATGCCGGTAAAACTGTTAAAGGGCCCATCGATCACTTTTACAGATTCGCCAACGAAAAAAGGCACTGTAATCTCTTCATCACTGGCTGACAGCTCATCCACCTTACCCAGGATCCGGTTTACTTCAGTGGGTCTGAGAGGTGTTGGCATCTGGTCTCCTTCTGAGCCCAGAAATCCAATGATGTTGGGGATATTCCTCAGAATATGAGGGATTTCACCGGTCAGCACTGCTTCAATCAACACATAACCAGGGAAATAGTTGCGCTCCTTACTGATTTTTTTACCATTTCGTATCTGGTAAACCTTTTCAGTAGGAATCAGAACCTGTTCAATATAGTCCTGCAGGTTTAACCTGCTAATTTCACTTTCAATATATTCTTTGGCCTTCTTCTCCTTGCCACCAATGGCTCTGAGAACATACCACTTCTTTTCCAGATTACTCATGGATTACACAAATTTATAGATGCCCTCAAGGATCTTCTGAAAAGAGGTATCCATTGCGAAGACAATCAAAGCAAAGATCATAGATGCAACCATAACCACCAGTGCGCTGTTCTGCAGCTCTTTTACGGTAGGCCAGGTCACTTTGTGTACCAGCTCGTTATAAGATTCCTTCAGATAATTTACTATTCTCTTCATTCTGATTAATATTTGCACGGGAGGAGCGACTCGAACGCCCGACACCTGGTTTTGGAGACCAGTGCTCTACCAACTGAGCTACACCCGTGTACCTAACATGTTTAAATAGAGAAGCCGGGTCCGTAAAATTGACCCGTGCTCTCTATTTAATATAGTCGTTAAATACTACTCGTCGATCTTAATCACCTGACCGGCTCCAACAGTACGTCCACCTTCACGAATTGCGAAACGCAGACCAACGTTGATAGCAACAGGATAGATCAGCTTAACAGTGATCTCCACGTCATCGCCAGGCATTACCATCTCAGTTCCTTCAGGAAGATGGATCTCACCGGTTACGTCCAGGGTCCTCAGGTAAAACTGGGGACGATAGTTGTTGTGGAAGGGAGTATGGCGTCCACCTTCCTCTTTCTTCAGAACGTATACCTGAGCTTTGAACTCGGTATGGGGAGTGATCGATCCGGGCTTGGCAATAACCATACCCCTCTTGATCTCCTTCTTATCAACACCACGAAGCAACAGACCAACATTGTCACCAGCTTCCCCGCGATCGAGGATCTTGCGGAACATCTCCACACCAGTTACAACAGTCTTGCGACCTTCGGCACCAAGTCCGATCAGGTTCATCTCGTCACCTGTGTTTACAACACCTGTTTCAATCCTACCAGTAGCTACAGTACCACGACCTGTGATAGAGAATACATCTTCAACAGGAAGAAGGAAATCCTTATCAATCTCACGGGGAGGAATGGGGATATAAGTATCCACAGCATCCATCAGTTCCATCACCTTCTCTTCCCACTTTTCTTCGCCGTTCAGTGCACCAAGTGCAGAACCATGAATTACGGGAGCATTGTCTCCGTCAAACTCATAGAAGTCGAGCAGTTCACGAACCTCCATCTCAACCAGTTCCAGCAGCTCATCATCATCAACCATGTCAACCTTATTCAGGAATACCACGATCTTAGGAACATTCACCTGGCGGGCCAGGAGGATGTGCTCCCTGGTTTGTGGCATAGGACCATCCGTTCCGGCAACTACAATAATCGCACCATCCATCTGGGCAGCACCAGTTACCATGTTCTTTACGTAGTCAGCGTGACCAGGACAGTCAACGTGCGCATAGTGACGGTTAGCTGTCTGATACTCAACGTGAGCAGTATTAATAGTAATACCTCGCTCTTTTTCTTCAGGTGCATTGTCAATGGAGTCAAAATCCCTGATTTCAGAGAGTCCTTTCTTTGCAAGAACCTGTGTAATAGCAGCGGTCAATGTGGTTTTTCCGTGGTCAACGTGACCAATAGTTCCAATATTGACGTGCGGTTTGGACCTATCAAATTTTTCCTTAGCCATAACTTGTTTAATTAATTTGCTACTTGTTTGTTTTGTTACATTTCTATTTATCAGAGCCAATGCCGGGAATTGAACCCGGGACCTCTTCCTTACCAAGGAAGCGCTCTACCCCTGAGCTACATCGGCTTACTCAAGGTGTTGAGCGGGAAACGAGGCTCGAACTCGCGACCCCAACCTTGGAAGGGTTGTGCTCTACCAACTGAGCTATTCCCGCTTTTAACTCGCCTTAGAGTTGTGGGGAAAGAAGGATTCGAACCTCCGAAGTCGTACGACAGCAGATTTACAGTCTGCCCCAGTTGGCCACTTTGGTATTTCCCCGATTATCAATATGTTAAAGTACTTTATGTTATATCAGAGCCGATGGAGGGATTCGAACCCCCGACCTGCTGATTACAAATCAGCTGCTCTGACCAACTGAGCTACATCGGCAAACAAAGAACGTCAATGAATTACACCCTCCAAAATCGGTTCGCAAATGTATGAAATATTTTAATTATATCACAAAAAAATATCTCTCTTTTTTATAAGGCATAAAAAAAGCTGCCGGAGCAGCTTTTTTATCAGGTTTTTGTGAGCTATTTTTTCCTGATTTTCTCTTTTCGTTTCACTAATTGTTTCCTTAAGGCATCAATGGAGAGATCGGTAGCCTCCTCAAATGTTTTACATTGTTTCTTCGCAAATACCGATGTACCCTTTATATCCAGTTTTATCTCAACCAGCTTGTTATCCCGGTTGGACGTATCTTTGTCCAGCCTAAGGAAAATCTCTGCTCCCAGAATGTCATCATAAACAGTAGGCAACTTCTTGACCTTGGTGTCAATGAAACTCAACAGTTTCTCATCTGCGTCAAACCGAATCGAATGCATCTTAATATCCATAAGTACCTCCTTCTTTTAGGCCCTTGGATGGGCCTGGTTATAAATAGACTTAAGTTTTTTATATGTATTATGAGTATAAATCTGTGTTGCTGAGAGGTTGGCGTGCCCTAAAAGCTCCTTGATGGCATTCAGATCAGCTCCCCTGTTCAGCATATGTGTTGCAAATGTGTGCCGAAGCACATGCGGACTCTTTCTGTCCAGTGTGGTTACCATGGCCAGATAATTGTTCACGATCCTGTAGACCAGCTTATCATAAGCAGGGCCTCCCTTTTCTGTGACGATCAGACGATCCGTTGGTTTAAGCGCCACTGTCTCATTTCG
>JAYEOJ010000190.1:0-3937 GCA_034722835.1 Bacteroidota bacterium
AAGACCGTCTACCATGCCCTGCGGGTGCTGATGATCCTGATCATTCCGGTGGGTCTGTCCATTCATACAGTTACTTCCTGGCTCTTCGCAGCTACCCTGCGGCCCGGGTGGGACAGTACCATTTTTGGCCCCTACTTTGTTGTGGGAGCCTTCGTGGCCGGAACCGGCGCCTTAATTATCCTGATGTATGTCTATCGCCTGAGGTATGGATTAAAGGACTACTATACAGATATGCACTTCGACCGGATGGGCAAACTTCTGGTTCTTATGTGTCTGGTTTACCTCTATTTCAATATCAATGAATTCTTCGTGCCGGTATACAAGATGAAACTTGCTGAAGGAGTGCACCTGAAAACGCTTTTCTCCGGTGGATATGCCTTTATGTTCTGGTTTGCACAGATTGTGGGACTAGTGCTCCCCATCTTGCTTATCCAGTTAAAGTTCTTCAGAAAACCATTGCCCCTTTCGCTCATTTCGGTGGTGATTCTGCTTTCTGCCTGGTTTAAACGTTATCTGATTGTGATCCCCACCATGGAGCACCCCTTTCTGCCGGTTCAGAACGTTCCTGAAAGCTTTCACCATTATAAGCCCACCAGCACCGAAATGATGATTATGCTCTTTTCATTTTTTGCCGCATTACTTATTATTTCAGTTCTGGCCAAGCTCTTCCCTGTTATCACCATTTGGGAAGTAGCCGAAGAGCAGGGGATCGATAAAGAGTACCTTACAGAAAAGTCAAACACCCAATAAGCAGCTAACCATGAACAGACTGAAAAATATTATAGGTACAGGCGTGTTGATGATGCTGGTTCTACCGGTTCAGGGTCAGGAATGGCTTGTGCCTGAGAATGAGGCCGCCACCTCCAATCCGTCGGAATACACCCTTGAAAATGTAAAGCTGGGTAAAGCTATATATATCAAGAATTGTAAATCCTGTCACGGCGATCCGGGCAAGAACAATCCTCTTGCACTGGTCCCCTCCCCCGTAGATATAGCTTCTGAGAAGATGCAGATCAACAGCGAAGGGGCGTTGTTTTATAAGATAGCGACCGGGAAAGGGGTCATGCCTCCTTTTGCCTCAACCATATCGGAGAACGACCGCTGGTTGCTGGTGAACTTTATTCAGAACTATAATCCCGATCGTGAACAGGTCCTTCTGGATTTGCCACCTGTTAAGGCTAAACTGCTGGCCTCGGTTAATGAAGCTCAGGGCGCGGTCGATATCATGGCTGAATATAAAAATGCTGATTCGGTATATGTTCCCCTGCTGAATGCTCCAGTTTCCATCAGCTCTAAAAAGGCCTTTGGAAATCTGAAGATTGGGGAAACCCAAACCAACGACCAGGGGAGAGCCATCTATACCATTCCGGATAATACCATGGGCGACGAGCAGGGGTATATCTCAGTGGTTGTATCTCTCTCAGAGGACTATGAAGCTGCTGAGGTCATTCTTGATAAAGCCCTGGTGGGAAGTCAGAAAGAGGTACCCGGACTGATTCGGAAAGGGGTATTGTGGTCCACCAACAACAATGTCTCACTATGGGTGCTCATCTCCTACATCCTGGCAGCAGGAGGGGCATGGGTGGTCATCATATATGTGATAGTTCAGATTGTAAAAATTAAAAAATATAGCCGCTCCTCATAATCTTGTGTCAAATGAATATTTTTTACCTCTTGATAGGAGTTTCTTTGCTTGCTGCACTTATTTTTCTGGGTGCATTTATCTGGGCTGTCCGGGACGGACAGTTCGATGACAACGAGACTCCTCCGAGACGTATCTTATTTGATGATGATATTATAGAGCCTGAGAATCAAGTTGATTCTATCGACAAATGAAATTAGACCTGAAGCTATGGAAAATCAGAAATTCTACTACGATAACAAGATTGTAAAATACTTTATACTTGCCACCATCATTTGGGGTGTGGTTGCTGTACTGGTAGGTGTTCTGATTGCCTTGCAGCTGGCTTTCCCTGCCTTTAATTTTGGCATCGAGTTCACCTCCTTCGGTAGAATGCGCCCCCTGCATACCAATGCGGTGATCTTTGCATTTGTGGGTAATGCCATCTTTGCCGGCGTCTACTACTCTCTTCAGAAACTGCTTAAAGCAAGAATGTTCAATGACCTGCTCAGCCAGATCCACTTCTGGGGCTGGCAGTTGATCATTGTCCTTGCAGCAGTCACTTTTGCCCTGGGGATAACCACCTCCAAAGAGTATGCCGAGCTTGAGTGGCCCATCGATATTATGATCGCCATTGTCTGGATCGTTTTTGGATGGAACATGATTGGGACCGTGATCAAACGCAGGGTTCAACATATCTATGCAGCCATCTGGTGGTACCTGGCCTCCTTCCTGGGCGTGGCCATCCTGCATGTGGTCAACTCCTTTGAACTGCCCATCTCCCTCTTCAAGAGTTACTCCATCTATGCAGGGGCTCAGGATGCGGTGGTCCAATGGTGGTATGGTCACAATGCCGTGGCTTTTTTCCTGACCACTCCCTTCCTGGGACTGATGTACTACTACCTGCCCAAAGCCGCCAACCGGCCCATTTATTCGTACAGACTATCCATCATACACTTCTGGTCGCTTATTTTCCTCTATATGTGGGCCGGACCGCACCACCTGCTCTACCAGGCATTGCCCGAATGGGTGCAGGCATTAGGTGTCACGTTCTCCATCATGCTCATCGCCCCTTCATGGGGTGGAATGATCAATGGTTTGCTCACCGTGCGGGGAGCATGGGACAAGGTACGTGACAAAGCCGAACTAAAGTTCATGGTAGTGGCCGTTACTGCCTATGGCATGTCGACATTCGAGGGCCCCATGATGTCGCTGCGGAATGTGAACCAGATTACCCATTTTACCGACTGGACCATTGCCCATACACATATTGCAGGAATGGGATGGAACGGCGGTATTGCATTCGGTATGCTCTACTGGATGGTCCCCAAACTATTCCGAACTAAACTCTACTCCGAAAAACTGGCCAATACCCACTTCTGGATCGCCACCCTCTCTATCCTGATCTATGCCATTCCACTTTACTGGGCGGCAGTTACCCAATGGCTGATGCTCAGGGAGTATACACCTGAGGGATTCCTTGCCTATCCCATTTTTATGGAAACCCTCACCCATATCCTGCCCATGTACACCCTGCGGATCATCGGTGGCGTAATGTTCCTTACCGGGTTCGTGCTGATGGTATTTAACCTCTTCAAGACCATGGCCGCAGGAAAAGTGGAAGCTAATGAACTTTCGGAGGCCCCTGCCCTGGTACCAAAGGGAGCCCGTAATCCCATGAAAGAGACCATCCACCGTTGGATGGAACGGAAAGCTGTAAGGTTTTCCATCTGGGTATTTGTAGCCCTCTTTATCGGCGGGGCCGTGGAAATTATCCCCATGATCTTTGTGAAATCAAACATCCCCACCATCGATGCTGTAACACCTTATACTCCTCTGGAACTTGAGGGCAGGGATATCTATATCAAGGATGGTTGCTATACCTGTCACTCCCAGGTGATTAGACCGTTCCGCTGGGAGACTGACAGGTATGGCGAGTACTCCAAGATCGGCGAATTTGTTTACGACCATCCCTATCAGTGGGGATCGCGGCGAATCGGACCCGACCTGGCCCGGACAGGGTATGTGAGCGGAACCATGTATAAAAATGCTGCCTGGCATTATAACCATTTTATGGATCCACGGAAACTGAACGACCAATCGATCATGCCCAATTATGCATGGTTTGCCAAAAAGGATATCAACCTGGATCTGATTCCGAACAAGATAAGGGCCATGCAAACCCTGGGGGTTCCCTATCCCGAAGGATATGACCAATTGGCAGTTGATGATCTGATAAAGCAAGCAGAGGAGATTGTGGCCGATCTGAAGCGCTCCGGCATCGACATTGAACCCACAAAACAGATGGTAGCGATG
>JAYEOJ010000191.1:0-3933 GCA_034722835.1 Bacteroidota bacterium
GAAAAAATTACTTTATTCCTTGCTTTCGATGATATTAATAGACTTTAAAGCAGAGATCCTCAAGTTCTTTGGAATGTAAGCGCCCGTACTCAAAACAGTGAAGTATAATGCGGACCCCCGCTTGTGAAAGTGACTTTATTTTGAAGTATATATCGATGACACCGCCGTAATCGGCCGGGTAGGGGATATTGAAAGAAACAATATGCAGATATTGCGATGACATTTTAAACTTCTGCTGTCCGTGGTCGTCTAACTGTTAAAGATAGGGCAAAAAATATTAACAAATTTTAATGAATTTTTTGACAATTTAGTGCAACTTTTTCAGAAATTGCACGTTATAAAAATGTAGAGACTTTATTGATTATCAATTAGATAATTTCGTTCTTTTAATTCTACATTTCTTTTCATAGATTTAGTTTTAGGGTTAGTTTAGTTTTAAGGTCCCTCTGCGCCCGCAGGGGGATCTTTTTTTTAGGGGCTTGTCTTGTTGGTGATTATCTCTATCTTGCTCCAAATTTTTTGGGCATGAGACTATTCCGGTATATTCAGGGCGCTGGTTCATTTAAACGTTATTACAGGTTGTTAAATGACCTGTACAGGACCGTTTATGGCAGGGAGTTGATGTTGCACTTTCCATTTTTCCTGCAGGAGAATGAGTCCTTTATACAGCGACAGTACAACCTTGTTGACCATTGTCTGAAACATCTGGGGGATCTTTCTGAAAAGGTGCTCCTGGAGGTGGGGTGCGGGAATGGGGCCAACTGCAAGTATATCTCTACTATCAATGATTCGGTAAACATCATTGGGATCGACCTGAATGAAGAGAATCTTGAAATTGCCAATGCAATTATGGGGAGCCCCAGAACACAATTTATTCACGATGATGCGCAAAAGCTACAACATATCGAGGATTCATCCGTCGATGTACTGATCTGCATTGAAAGTGCCTTGCATTATCCGGATAAGAACGCCTTCTTCAATCAGGTTAGACGGGTACTTAAACCGGAGGGAAAATTCATGGTGGCAGATATCCTAAGGAGAAAAGAAGACCGTGGAAGGTCACTCTGGTGGTGGAAGAGGACCATGTTGCTGCATCATACCAACGAAAATGATTACCATGACTATGCTGCCGACAACCAGCTTAATTATCTTACCACGCGCGACATAACTCCTGAGATTGTCAAAGGGTATGAAGGGCACAGGAGCTGGATTCCAAGAGAAAACAGGAGCTGGGTCTCCTTTGCCTTTCTCCAGATGACATTGGCCATTCTGGTCAGACTCTACTTGAAAGAGCTCCGTAAGCACAAAAAATACATGGTGTTCAACGGAGTTCATGCCTGAGGAGTCTCAGCCTCGTTTTGTTAACTTTCATTTTCTATCTTTGCATTTCAGAAAACGGACATGCAGAAAATCGATCGAGTAATCAGGCTCCTTGTTGTGGATGCAATCAGAGAAAAATGGGGAGATCCACCGGGGGAGGAACAGGTCCAGATCCAGAAAACCAGGCGTGAATTTACAGGGGATTTTACGCTTGTTGTTTTCCCGCTGCTTCGCTATTCAAAGCTCAAGCCGGAAGAAACCGGTAATGAACTTGGTAAGTACCTGGAGGAGAAATCTGCACTGATATCCGGTTTTAATGTGATCAAAGGCTTTCTGAACCTGGTGATCGCTCAGCAGTACTGGAAGGATTTCCTGGATGACGAATTGCGTTCCGTATCATTTGGAAGCATAGAGGTGGACCAGGGATCCCCACTTGTTATGATCGAATACTCCTCTCCAAATACCAATAAACCGCTACACCTGGGCCATATCAGGAACAACTTGCTGGGACATTCCATATCGCGGATCCTTGAAGCTACAGGGAACAGGGTTCAGAAAGTGAACCTGGTGAATGACCGGGGCATCCATATCTGTAAGTCCATGCTGGCCTGGCAGAAGGAAGGAAATGGGGAAGATCCGGAATCCTCAGGCAAAAAGGGAGATCATCTTGTGGGGGAGTACTATGTACGTTTTGATCAGATGTACAAGAATGAGATTCAGAAACTTGTGGGCCAGGGGCTTAGCAAGGAAAAAGCGGAGGCGGAGGCTCCTGTCCTCAATGAGGCCCGTGAGATGCTGAGACGATGGGAAGCGGACGACCCCGAAGTGCGTTCTCTCTGGAGTACAATGAATGGATGGGTATACAAGGGTTTTGAAAGCACTTATAAGCGCCTGGGAATCTCCTTTGATAAAACTTATTATGAATCGGAGACCTATAAACTGGGTAAGGAGATCGTGCTGAAAGGACTTCAGGAGGGGGTATTATATAAGAAGGACGATGGATCGGTCTGGGCAAACCTGGAGGACGAGGGGCTGGATCATAAGCTGCTGCTGCGCTCAGACGGAACTTCGGTTTATATGACACAGGACATCGGAACCGCCCACCAGAGATATGAGGAGTCGGGTTTCAATTCTCACATATACGTGGTTGGGAATGAACAGAATTACCATTTCCAGGTACTTGCCATTGTGCTTAAAAAGCTGGGGTATGCCTGGGCCGAAAAACTATATCACCTTTCCTATGGCATGGTTGAACTTCCGGAAGGAAAGATGAAATCAAGGGAAGGTACTGTTGTGGATGCCGATGTCCTGATGGACGAGATGGAAGATACCGCCAGACAGATGTCGGAAGAGCTTGGAAAGCTGGAGGAGTTCACGGACAAGGAGAAGAATCGCATCTACAGACAGGTGGGAATGGGAGCTTTAAAATACTTTATTCTGAAGGTAGATCCCAAGAAGAACATGACTTTTGATCCCCGCGAATCGGTCGATTTTAACGGGAATACTGGCTCATTCATACAATATACCTATGCCCGTATCCGTAGTGTATTGAGAAAAGGGAAAGAAAAGCAAAAGAGCACAGGCAAAGAGAAGCTCAATGAAAAAGAAATTACCCTGATCAGAATGATGTATGATTATCCGGACATACTTGTTGAAGCCTCCAGCATGCTCAATCCCTCATTGATTGCCAACTTTCTGTATGAGCTGGCAAAGGAGTTTAACCAGTTCTATCACGACCATAGCATACTGAGTGCCGAAACCAGCGGGCAGGTAAGCCAGCGTTTATTACTGATCGAAGCTATTGGAAATATTATCCATTCGGGTATGGATCTACTGGGAATCGAGGTTCCTGAACGTATGTAATTCACCATATTTGGATAAAAGAGCATGAAACAACGCATTTTTATAGTTCTTTTCCTTGGCCTGACGCTTGCAGCTTCGGCTCAGAGAAGCAAAGTGCTTGCTGTGACACAGATGATTGATGCTGAGAAATATGATGAAGCCAAGGAGGCCATTGAGCTTGCTCTGCTTAAAGAAAAGACATCCCAGTGGCCACGCACCTATTATACAAAAGGATTACTGTGTCAAACTGCATATGAGGCAGGTGTGAAAGGTAAGGACCCGAAGAAAACCAATCTCTATCCTGATCAGCTTTTCGTGGCTTACGACTCTTATGAAAAAGCCCTGGAACTGGATGTTAGAGGGAGATTACAAACCAGCATCGGGCAAAAATATTACACACTTGCAAACGATTTCAGGAGCCTGGGTGAGGAGCACTACATGAAAAGGGAGTATAAGGCCGCTTTACAGGCATTTGAACATGCACTTTATATTGGTAACAGTGAACTTATATCAGCCAAAACCGATACAAATCTGGTCTATAATACAGCCATGGCTGCATACGAGAGTAGCAACTGGAGGAAGGCCATCCAATATCTTACAGGACTCCATGACGATGCTCATTCCCCTTCCGCAAGCCTACTGCTGGCTATGGCCCATATGGAGGAAGGAGATACCCTCCAGGCCGAGGAGGTAATGATGGATGGCTTGGAGATATACCACTATGAAGACTCCATTGTTATGTACCTGGTCAACCAGATGGACAGCACAGAC
>JAYEOJ010000192.1:0-14840 GCA_034722835.1 Bacteroidota bacterium
ATCTCTACGGCTGATTCAAGGTTTACCTGAAGGGCATTCTCTTCCTGGCTGTTGTCTTTGTTGATGCGGTGGCCGCTGTTCACATCAATGACATGCAAAGCCTCGGTATGCTCAATAATCAGGTAAGCACCCTGCTTAAATGAGACCGTTTTGCCAAAAGCTGCTTTGATCTGTTTTTGCACACCCAACTTGTCGAAGATCGGTTCTTTGCCTGAATATTGCTTAACGATCTTCTCCTTCTCGGGAGCAACCTCCCGGATGTAGTCTTTTATTTCGCCGTACACCTTTTGGTCACTGATATGGATGCCGTCGAAGTTTCCGTTCAGGTGATCGCGAACCACAGCCGATTCCCGGCTAAGTTCACTGATAACCAGTTTGGGGAGTCCTTTGGTGGTGAGATGGTCGAACGACTGTTCCCACTTTTTCACCAGGGTGCGTAGTTCATTATCCAGCTCGGCCACTTTCTTACCTTCGGCCACGGTGCGGACGATGATCCCGAAGTTCTGGGGCCTGATGGCCTGCAACAGATTCTTCAGTCGATCTTTCTCCTCCTGGGAGGAGATTTTAGAAGAGATTGAAATTTTATCGGAAAAGGGCATCAATACGATGTTCCTTCCCGCGATGGAAATTTCGGAGGTCAGCCTGGGGCCCTTTGTGGAAATGGGCTCTTTGGCGATTTGTACAAGGATGTATTGCCCCTGCTTGAGAATCTCGTTGATCTTCCCGTGCTTGTTAATATCAGGAAGACGCTTGAATTTACTGATGGGCATGGCCCTTCCCTTTTTGGCAAGGACCTGTCCCAGGTATTTGTTCAGGGAACTGAATTGTGGGCCCAGATCAAGGTAGTGAAGGAACGCATCCTTCTCATAACCCACATCAATAAACGCAGCATTCAGACCGGGCATGATCTTTTTCACCCTGGCCAGGTAGATATCTCCTACCGAAAAACGCTGCTTAAGCGATGATTCATTTAATTCAACGAGCTTACCATCTTCAAGAAGAGCAATCGAAACCCTCTCATTCGTAGAGTTGATTACTAGTTCACTGCTCACAGTATCTGCATTTATGAAGATTAAGCTGATTATTAAACAGAAATAAACCTAAAGCCCGCTTCAGGGTGCTTTAGGTTTAATTCATTAAAGAGGTTGAGAAAATTATTTCCTCTTCTTGTGCCTGTTTTTCCTCAAACGCTTCTTGCGTTTGTGGGTAGCCATCTTATGTCTTTTTCTTTTCTTTCCGCTTGGCATAATTACTATACTTTACTTCACGTTGGTCTTCACCTTGCTTACAAAAGTTTTAGCAGGCTTAAAAGCAGGAATGGAATGCTCAGGAATAATGATGGTCGTATTCTTGGAAATGTTACGGGCAGTTTTCTTGGCCCTCTTCTTCACGATGAAACTTCCAAAACCTCTCAGATAGACATTCTTGTCGTTGCTAAGTGAGTCCTTTACTGTCTCCATAAAAGCTTCTACAGTCTTCTGTACAGTTACCTTTTCTATTCCTGTGTTCTTAGAAATCTCGTTTACAATATCCGCTTTTGTCATTTTAAAAAACCTTTAATTATCAATGATTTACATTAGTTCCTTACTAGGGGTTTGCAAATATAAATACTTTTGCGTGAATATGAAATTGATTTTGATTAATTTTTATTTTAGTACCCTAAATATAAGTACATTATAAATTAGAGACGACGAAGTTAATGAAATTTGGCGAAACCTTTAGCTCAACGAAGTTAATTATTCAAGGGTGGTATGAAAAAAACCTCAGGGACCTTCCCATGCGGCAAACGCGGGACCCTTACCATACCTGGGTCGCCGAAGTAATCATGCAGCAAACGCGTATAGATCAGGGACTGCCCTACCTTGCGGACTTCCTGAAAGCCTTTCCCGATGTGAAGGCACTGGCTTCGGCCAGGGAAGATGAGGTGCTCAGAAAGTGGCAGGGGCTCGGTTACTACAGCAGGGCACGCAATCTGCACGCCTCTGCCAGGCACGTGGTGGAGCAACTGGGTGGGGAGATGCCAGGCGATTACAGGGGGCTGCTGGGACTGAAAGGTGTGGGACCCTATACCGCTGCTGCCATTGCCTCCTGGTGCTATAATGAGCCCTGTGCGGCGGTGGATGGAAATGTAAGCCGGGTCATCGCCCGTCTGTTCGGAATTGAGGAGGCCATCAACGCTCCAGCAGGAGAAAAACAGGTGCAGGATCTGGCCAATGTGCTGCTTGACCGGGCCAATCCGGGCAGGCATAACCAGGCCATGATCGATTTCGGCGCCATGCAGTGCGTACCAGTTTCGCCTCCTTGCATGGACTGTCCCCTTTCGGAGGAATGTGAAGCAAATCTGCAGGGACGGGTGGACCAGATCCCGGTTAAGATCAAGAATAAAAAGCCGGTGGATCGATGGTTCTATTATTATATGATCAGATCGGACGGAAATATCATCCTGATCCAGCGGGGAGAAAAGGATATCTGGGCAGGCCTCTATGAGCTCCCTTCGATCGAAACCAATGGGCCCCGGCCTGATGAGGAGATCCTGCAGGAGATACTTGATCAGGTCCGGGTGCCGGTGCGCATCGGGAAGCTCTCAGCGCCGGTCCGGCACCAGCTGAGTCACCAGACCATACATGCACGCTTCCTGCATGTGGAAGTGGATCTCCTGCCCCACCCGCTCCCCGCAAACTGGCAGTGCGTAGCCCTGGAACAACTGGACAACTTTGCCATGCCGAGACTTATTCTCAGGCACCTTGAATCATCCAATTTTTAAGTATCTTTGATACCATATTGAAGATCATAGAAGTAGAGCTTCTATGAATCTTCATTTAAATAAATAAACACTATATATGTCTGTAAACAAAGTAATCCTTGTGGGGAATGTGGGTAAAGATCCCGAAACCAGGTACCTCGATGAGTCGACTGCCATTACGAAATTTCCCATGGCCACCAGTGAGACCTATAAAAACAGGGCCGGGGAGCGTGTCTCCACCACCGAATGGCACAATATTGTATTGTGGAGAGGACTGGCGCAAGTGGCAGAAAAATATGTAAAGAAAGGGACTCAGATCTACATTGAAGGACGGATCAAGACCCGCTCCTACGATGATGCCGAGGGGAACAAGAAATACATCACGGAGATCGTAGGCGACCAGATGCAACTGCTGGGAAGAAAACCCGATGAAGGCGAAGGCGGACAATTCTCGCAGAACCAGGCTCCGGCACAGGGTCAACCAGCTTCCCAGAACCAGAGTCCCGCACAGGGTCAGACCCCAACACAAAGCCAGCCAGGCACACAGAACCAGAGTCCTGCACAGGGTCAGACCCCTGAACAGGGTCAGAAACCTGAACAGGGTCAGAAGCCTGCCGACGATCCATTTGATGGCGGAGACAACGGTCCGGACGATCTTCCGTTCTGATCAATTATTAACCTTTAATTCCAGGTTTGGAACCGGCGTTTTCAATTATTTTACAACAGGCTGTGCTGATGCCTCTCACTTCAGGGGCCATCATTGGCATGGTGGTAGTGGCTGTATTATTGTTCTGCCCGGCCATGATCTCCGGATCGGAAGTGGCCTATTTCAGCCTGGGGCCCAGTCATATCTCTGAGCTGAAGGAGCACCCGTCCCGTAAGGAGACCATGGTGCTCAACCTGCTGGACAAGCCCGGACTGCTCCTGGAATTAAAAGGCGGATTCCCCCGGATGAAAGATGTGATCCAGTGCAAAGGCATCGAATTTACAGTGCTGGCCATGGACAAGCGCAGAATCAAGGAAGTAAAGGTATTCCTGAAAAATCCGGAGCAAAACGAATGATGAAAAGAGACAGGCATAGAATGAAATGGCTCGGCTGGAGTGCACTGGTATTCCTCCTGCTGATGGCTTCCTGCAAGCAATCCTACACTCCAAAGCCCACAGGTTACCTGAAGGTCAACTACCCGGAGAAAACGTACCGGCTCTATAGCGACCAGGAGTTTTTCCAGTTTGAGATCCCGGCCTATGCCAGCGTGGAGATAGACCAGGGACCCAGGGGTGAAAAAGGATGGATCAATGTGAACATCCCGCAGCTGAACGGGACGATCCACATGAGTTACAAGCCAGTGAACAATCAGCTGAATGCCCTGATAACCGATAGCCGGGAGCTGGTGTACAAACATACGGTGAAAGCACATGGGATAGAGGAAACTCCCTTTATTCAAAGAGATCAAAAGAGATTCGGGATGGTGTACGATCTTAAGGGAGATGTGGCCTCGGCGGTCCAGTTTTTTATTACGGACAGCACTGACCACTTTCTAAGGGGTTCACTCTATTTCAACTGCCGGCCCAACCGGGATTCTCTGAACCCGGTTATAGACTTCCTCCGGGAGGATATCATCCACATGATCGAGACCACCCAGTGGAAGTATTAATCAAATTTGTTTAACTTAGTCACCCCTCTCCGGGGACTAACTGAGATATTGTGGGAGTATTTTTGAAAACAGAAATATTACCGGATTGCCATCTAGGTGTGTGGGAGATTACAGAGGATTTTGATACCCTCTATGGCATGGTCAACCTGGTTGCTGTGGAGAAAGCAAAACTCGACAGTTTCAGAAACATCAGCAGAAAGATAGAATGGCTCAGCGTCCGGGCACTGGTAAAAACCATGCTGGGTAAGGATACCCGTATCCTTTACAATGCAGAGAATAAACCTTTTGTCAGAGGCAATACCCATAACATCAGTATCACCCATTCCAACAACCTTACAGCTGTTATTATTGGCAAAGACAAACGCGTGGGAATCGATCTGGAATTTATGTCGGGTAAGATCAGCAAAGTAGCCAATAAGTTTATCAACGACAGAGAGAACATCATCAGCGATCCGGAACTCTCCAAATTCCACCTCTACCTGCACTGGTGTGCCAAGGAGACCCTTTACAAGATCTGCGATAAACAGGATATCAATTTCAGGGACGGAATTACCATTGCACCCTTCCAGCCGGATGAGCATGGTCATATGAAAGGACAGGTGATCAACGGGAACGGTGAGGAGAGTTTTGAAATGGAGTATCTGCAACACGATAACTACGCACTTGTATGGTGCGTCAAGGAATGAAAAGTTTCTACGAACAGCTGAAGGACAGAAGCAAAAAGCGAGTTGCACTGCTGGTGGACCCCGATGGCTACGACAACAAGAGCCTGGAGGAGCTGATCGGCATGATTAATCTCTGTCCGCCCGACCTTTTGCTGGTGGGGGGAAGCATCCTTTTCAAACCCATTGAAATCACCATCACCGCACTGAAGCTGGGCACCAGGGTTCCGGTTTTTATTTTCCCGGGCAATCTGTTTCAGCTTTCCGACCGGGCCGACGGTATTCTGTTTCTTTCACTGATCTCCGGACGCAATCCAGAGTTCCTCATTGGGAACCATGTTCTGGCAGCGCCTCACCTGGGTCGCTCCGGAATTGAGGTGATCCCTACCGGGTACATGCTGGTTGGAAACGGTCATCCCACCTCGGTAGAGTACATGAGCAATACCAGTCCCATTCCGGGAGATAAACCGGATATCGCTGTGGCCACCGCCATGGCCGGGGAGATGCTTGGACTGAAATCGCTTTACCTGGAAGCAGGCAGCGGTGCATCACATATAGTAGAGCCTCATATGATCAGCGCCATCCGGAAAAGCATATCCCTGCCACTGATGGTGGGTGGAGGCATCCGCTCTGCAGAAACCGCACTGGAACTGTTTGATGCAGGTGCCGATATGGTTGTGGTGGGCAATGCCGTGGAAAAAAACCCGGGTCTTCTCAAGGAATTCTGTTCCGTCAGGGACTCCCTGAACAGCGCCGGGTAAATCGCCTGGCAATCCAGTTTATTTTACCAGTTCCGGGATCACCTGGCCGGTGACGTTGTCCGGCATGGAAATTTCCATGAATGAGGCAATGGATGGGGCAATGTCGGTGGGAGATACCCGGTAGGGAATGCTCACCCGGTTGATTTTCCATCCATAGAAGATCAGGGGCACATGGGGGGCGTACCTGAACTCTGCATACATGCCGTTTCCCACATTGCTGTGCTCCACCCAACCCGGTGTCAGGTAGAGAATCACATCGCCGGAGCGCTTCTGGTAATAGCTGTTCTGTATCCTGTGCATCACCCCATCGGTAAAGTGATTCTGTTGCAGCACATAAGCCTGCAGGGCGTTGCTCACCCCGTTAATCTGTACCATAAAGCGGGCCACCCGGTCCTGCACATCCTCCAGGGAGAGGTTGGAATCTTCAATAAGCTGGTGATTCAGGTAAATCTGCTGGGCATAGTAAAATGTGACCCATTCCCCGCGGCCGTAAATGGCATTCAGGTAGGATTTCAACAGTGATATGCTGGTCCGGTAGTTGAAAAATCCCGAGGGAATGCGTGTCTCGGCCAGATAGTTCGGATCCACAGCCAGGGCATTTTCTGCCGTCAGGTAAACAAGCACATTCTCCATCCCGAGCTGATCGTCCAGGAATTCAAGCAGGTGGGCAATATCTTCGTCCAGCCGCAGGTAGGTATCCTGGGTCTCCACCGACCAGGTGGAGTAGTAATTGGCCAGGTACCTTGTGGCATTGAATCCGATATGGATCATATCGGTAAGCTCATGCCGACCCAGTTCTTCATTTACGATGGCTGCAATGGCCATGTCCTTGGTGTAGGTGTTCCCCCAGGGCGTGGTCATCAGTAAACTGTAGTCCTTTCCACCCTTTCCGTCAGAACTGATGCGTGCCAGATCGTATGGGAAGGTCACCTGCCCGTTCAATCCTGTTTCATAAGGATTGTTGTCCAGCATGCTTTCCCCGTACTCGGAGATGGAACGCAGGGTTTCCCAGGTACGATCCAGGTACAGATCGCGGTAGTTCTTTTCATTAAATTCGTTTACCCAGCCGGGTAGTGAATCCATGTAGTAAGAACTGGAGATCCACGAGGCGCGGTCGGGATCGAGCCAGTAGGCACCCGTGGCAGTGTGTCCCGCCATCAGCACCGCTGCAGTAGGGTCCATGGAAATGCCAATGGAGCGTGATTGAAAGCGGCTCGTCACCCTGATCTCGTCGGAAAGTGTACGGCTGTGCAGTGCCCATGGGGAATAGGTGCCGGAACCATAGGATCCCCCGACGGTGCCCTGGTCCTGATCCTCGATGCTGTTCACAATCTCGTTGGAGAGGCGCCGGTACCAGTAGTCCGATACAATACCATGTTCACTGGGCCGGGTGCCCGTTGCTATGGACGCGAATCCCGCCGATGGATCAGTGATCAGGAAGTTGTAACGGGCATTCTTACAGTTGGCCCCCGTGGTGGCCATCTTTCTGAATCCTCCATCTGAAAACTTGTCCCAGTAAACCGACAGGTAATCGTACTGCATCCCCGATACCGTTATTGCCACAATCAGTTTGGGTTTTTGCGGCGGGATCTTCTGCCCTGAAACTCCCATGGTACAAGCGATCAGAATAGTCGGTAGTATTAAATTTCGTAAGCTCTTCATCATTGTATTAAACGCCTTTTATTATAAAATCGTGCATTCGCTTTTAATGCAACTGAAATAAGTACCAGGAACAGGGAAACGACCAAAAATGCAGTCCCGATTCCCTTGTGGTCTGCAACAATTCCGAAGACCAGGGCTAGCAGAGCAGTCATAACAGTTCTGATTAAGGACTGTGCCGAGATGACCGATGAAAGAATTTCATTTGGAACTTCATCTGCAATAAAGCCTGTCAAAATTGGTTTCCTGATATTCTCAATAACGAATATTCCCACAAAAACAATCAGTGCAATGACCCAGTAGCCATAGACATAGAAAGCTCCGCTAACGATCCCAAAAATAAATCCAAAAAGTAAGGTGATAAAGGAAATACTCTTTTTGTTATGCACAACGAATTTTGATGAAAGCCTTGACGCCTGAGAGGTCAGGAGATAAATAAGGAAGTAGATCAGCGCAATGATGATCCCGTTCTTCTTCTCTGCCTCAACATGCAGCATAATGGGGATAAGCAGTGCAACATGCACCATCAGGGGCTGGATGTAGTCTTTGACAGCCTTCAGGTAGGCGGTATGAAGAGCGGCGGAATTCGCGATTTCCAGAACCTTTGGCTTCCTGATAATCTTAATGAAATGCATCAGGGTAACCCTTAATCCAGTCTTACTCCCGGGGGCTTTCTGTTTCAGGGACACATTCAGTTCTCCCGGATAGGATGCGATCAACAGGAGGTTTACCAGGTATGGGGCAATGGAAAAGAGAAAAATGTTCTGGTACCTGCCACTGTAGAATACGATGAGTCCCGCGATAAGAGAAGATATGGCAGAACCAATCTGGGACCAGGAGCGGGTATGTCCGTAATAAGATATTTTTTGCCCTTCCCAGTGATTCAGTTTCAGGTAATCCATGATCATGCCCTTATGCGTTCCCGTGCGGAAAGCGTCTGCTATACCATAAAGAACAAAGGCGATCAGGAACACCCAGAAATCGGTGGACAGGTAAAAAACCAGAAATGAAATAATGAAAAACAAAAATGCACCCATCAGGGCCCTTTTTCTCCCGTAGGTATCAGCCACAATCCCGGAAGGAATCTCCGAAATATTGATTGCAATTTCCCGAACTGCATAGAGAATTCCGATTTGCGTAAAGCTCAATCCCTTTTCCAGCAGGAAAAGAATGAAGAAGGCATCAAAAAAACGTAGATTTTTTAGAAATCCGTAGAAACAGAATTTATAGTATTGCCTGTTCTTGACTAAGTTATCCATTCAAGCACCTGTCCGTAAACATTATCACCGGTGAATCCCAGCTTCTCATCCAGCACCTTGTAGGGCGCCGAATAGCCGAAACTCTCCAGTCCAAATACCTTTCCATTCTTTCCAACGAGCCCCTGCAGGGTAACTGGCAGTCCGGCCGTCAGACCAAACACCGGAACACCATCCGGAATTACCTCCACCTGATAGGCTTCCGGCTGATCCCGGAACAGTCCCTCTGAAATAGCAGACACAACCCGAACCTTCAGGTCCTTCTTTTTTTCCAGCAGCTCAGCTCCCGCCAGCAGGGTGGCTACCTCCGAACCGGATGCTATCAGCACCACATCCGGAACACCCTTGCAATCCCTGACCACATAGGCCCCTTTTTCTGCCTGAAGTGCATCGGTATACCTGTCAGATCCCGGAAGTGCAGGCACATCGGGTACCCCCTGCCTGGAAAGGATCAGTGCCGTGGGCGTGGAATCGTTCTCCAGGGCCATTTTCCAGGCCACGGTTGACTCCTGCGCATCGGCCGGACGGAGCACCAGCATGGAGCGTTTGCCCTCATGATTTCTCAAATGCTCCATCAAGCGGATCTGAGCCTCCTGCTCCACCGGCTGATGGGTGGGGCCATCCTCTCCCACGCGGAAGGCATCATGGGTCCATACATATTTCACCGGCAACTGCATCAGTGCAGCCATCCTGGCAGCCGGCTTCATGTAGTCGCTGAACACAAAGAAGGTCCCGATCACCGGGATCACTCCACCATGCAGTGCCATCCCATTGGCAATGGCAGCCATGGTAAGTTCGCTGACTCCAGCCTGAAGGAAAGAACCGCTGAAATCGCCCCTTTTAAAAGTTGTTGTATTTTTCAGATAACCATCGGTCTTATCGCTGTTCGAGAGATCGGCTGAGGCTACGATGACATTTTCAACCTTCCCGGCCAGGCTGGCCAGAACGGCACCTGCGGCACCCCGTGTGGCAACCCCTGCCTTCTGTTCAATGGCTGCAAAATCAATCTCAGGAAGTTCTCCCTCCAGGAAACTGTGATATCTGGCAGCAAGCTCAGGGTTGGCCTTTTCCCATGCCTCCTGTTCGGCTTTTCGTTTCATTGCCACGCGCCGTTTCTCATTCAGCAAAGACTTATAAGCCTCTTCTATCTCTTCGAAGATCACGAAGGGCTTGTCCGGATCCCCTCCCAGGTTGGTTATGGTCTTCTTAAAAGAGGCCCCTGCGTCGGAAAGGGGCATCCCATGCGTGGAAGTTTGTCCCTCAAAACTCTTCCCCTTCTCATCCAGGGCACCTTTGCCCATAATAGTTTTACCGATAATCAGACTGGGCCGCTCTTTCTCGGCCAGGGCCGATTCAAGCGCCTGGAAAATATGCAGGGGATCGTTGCCGTCAATGATGCTTACGTTCCAGTTCCAGGCCCTGTACTTGGCCGCAGTATCTTCGGTTGACACCTCTTCGGTGCGGGTGGAAAGCTGGATATCATTGGAGTCATAGAACATCACCAGGTTGGAAAGGCCCAGGAATCCTGCAATTCGTCCTGCTCCCTGGGAAATTTCCTCCTGAACACCTCCGTCAGAAATGAAGGCATAGGTCTTATGCGACATCCACTCCCCGAAACGGGCCGCCATAAAACGCTCCGCGATGGCAGCTCCAACTGCCATGGTATGGCCCTGGCCCAGCGGGCCCGAAGTATTTTCAATACCACGCTTCACATCCACCTCGGGGTGACCCGGTGTGGGGCTTCCCCACTGGCGAAAATTACTCACCTCATCCAGGGTGTACTTACCAGTCAGCGCAAGAATTCCGTAAAGCATGGGTGACATATGACCCGGATCCAGAAAAAAACGGTCCCTCAGCGGCCAGGCTCCATCGTCCGGATCAAAATTCATAAATCTGGAATAGAGCATCTCTACAAAATCGGCTCCGCCCATGGCACCGCCCGGGTGTCCCGATTTTGCCTTTTCCACCATTGCGGCGGCAAGGATACGTATGTTGTCTGAAGCTTTGGTGTGAATCTTTAGGTCCATGTAATTTGTGGTTTTATCAGGAAGCTCAAAATTACCCATTAATAATTAAAACAGGTCACCCCGTGATGCTCTTTTTTGCTAATTTTAGCCCAAAATTTACACATTATGGCACTTAAATGCGGGATTATCGGGGTTGCCAACGTGGGCAAGTCCACCCTCTTCAATTGTATGTCCAATACCAGGGTGGAAACTTCCAGCTTTGCTTTTACCTCCAACAAGTCCAATGTGGGGATGGTCAATGTACCCGATCCCAGGCTTTACAAACTGGAGGAGTTTCAGCCCACCGACAAGATCATCCCTGCTACGGTGGAAATCGTGGATATCCCCGGACTCGCCAGAGGGGCCAGTCAGGGCGAAGGAGTGGGCAACAAGTTCCTTTCCGATATCCGCAATACCGATGCCCTGATCCAGGTGATCCGGTGTTTTGACGACGAGCAGCTTCCTCATATCGATGGCTCGGTAAATCCGGTCAGGGATATTGAAACCATCAACCTGGAGCTGCAGGTCAAGGACCTGGAGTCGGTGGAAAAAAAGATGGAGCGGCTGGCCAAGATCGCCAAGACGGGGGACAAAGATGCCCGGAGGGGTATTGAGGTGCTGGAGCAGTACAAGGCCCACCTGGAAGATTTTCAGAATGCCCGCACCCTGGAGATAAGTGAATCTGACCACAAACATATAGAGGACCTCTTTCTGCTGACCTCTAAGCCGGTAATGTTTGTCTGCAACGTGGAAGATGAGGCAGCGCTCACGGGCAACAAATACGTAGAGCAGGTGAAGGAGTACCTGGCCGGAGAAGAGGCCGAGATCCTGGTGCTGGCTGCACGGCTGGAATCGGAGATTGCCGAACTGGAGGAAGAGGCGGACCGCAAAGAATTTCTGGCAGATGCCGGATTGGAAGAGCCGGGGGTCAGCAAGCTGGTACGATCGGCTTACTCCATGCTGAATCTGATTTCATTTTTCACCGTGGGTCCCAAAGAGATCCGGGCATGGACCATCCGAAGGGGCGCCGTGGCACCCGAAGCCGCGGGAGCCATACACTCTGATCTTCAGCGTGGATTTATCCGTGCAGAAGTAATGAAATACGAGGACTTTATTGCCCTGGGATCGGAACAGGCCTGTAAAGACAAAGGCAAGCTGTCGGTGGAAGGGAAGAACTACGTGGTGGACGAAGCCGATATTCTGCATATCAGATTTAACGTATAATTGATTCACTGCCTATGATCAGTACCCGGACCAGGATCTTTATGACGGCCATCCTGTTCTGCTGTTTGGCCCACATCTCCCTGAACGCACAATGGACCAAGTCGGTTCATTTTGACGATACTGATATGGCCATGGACCTGGCCGAAGCACAGTCCTTTCAGAAATATCCCACCTATTATCAGTATCTGGAGATGATGGAGGATTATGCAACTGCTTATCCGGACATCTGCAGGCTTGATACCATAGGCTACTCTGTAGAAGATCGTTTGCTGCTGGCCCTGAAGATCAGTGATAATGTAAATGAGGATGAAGAGGAAGCCGACTTTCTTTATACGTCAACCATGCACGGTGATGAAGTGATTGGATATGTGCTTTTGCTCCGGCTTGCCGATACACTGCTGAAGGGATATGGTCAGGATGCAGAGATTGACAGAGTGGTGAACAATCTGCAGATCTGGATCAATCCCCTGGCAAATCCGGATGGCAGCTTCTCCAATGACAATGGTCTTTCGCTTGAAAATGCTACTCGCGAGAATGTGCATAATATCGATCTGAACCGCGATTATCCCGTTGCCATCAGTGGCGAAGCGGACGATACCACGGGAAGGGAGCTGGAGACCCGGAACATGATGCACTTTCACCGGGAGAACGGATTTACTCTTTCAGCCAACATACATAGCGGTGCCGAGGTGGTGAACTATCCCTGGGATGACAGGGTGGCACGTCATGCCGATGATGACTGGTACCGGTTTGTTTCCCGTGAATATGCCGATGAGGCCATGGCAGTGGATCCTGACTATATGTTTGGCTGGCCTGACAACGGGATCACCAATGGCTGGGATTGGTACGAGGCACTGGGCACGCGGCAGGACTATGTAAATTACTACCTGGGGGGCAGGGAAGTGACCCTGGAGCTCTCTTCAATCAAATTGATCCCTTCAGGTGAGTTGGATTTTTTATGGAACATCAATCAACGTCCCTTACTCAACTATATGTCCCAGTGTTTATACGGGATCAGAGGCAGGGTCACCGACCTGGAGACCGGGGACCCTCTGCGGGCCCGGATCTTTGTTGAGAGCCACGACAGTGCCTATTCTGTGGTACACAGCTCAGCCACACATGGCGATTATTACCGGCTGATCAAGGAGGGGGTTTATGACCTGGTGGTCTCTGCCCCGGGCTATTTCAACGACACCATCCTGAATGTGTCTGTCACTGACTATGAAGCCACCTTGCTGAACATTCAGCTGGAGCCCTGGGGCTTGTCGGTCCCGGATCAGGGGGCTCCCGCGTTCCGGATCTATCCCAATCCGGCCATGCATTCCTTTATGGTGGAAGCAGAGAATATGCCACACGGGGAACTGGAACTTTCGGTTCACTCCATGGATGGAAAGATGATATACCACAACAAGCTGCCTTATCATGGATCCGGAATTGAACTTTCCACAACCGGGATGGAACCCGGAATTTACCTGGTTCACTGCAGTTCTGGCACGCTTTCTGAAGTATACAGGCTGATGGTGATTCAGCCATGGTAGTCTGGATCCCGTTTTGTTTTACTACTTTTAGCATGGAATGCCCTATTTGAATAAGATGAAGCAAGGTCACTGGAAAACGAATAAATATGCTCTTTTGCTGCTCATTTGCATAGGAGTGCTCCCTTTTATTAACCGGGGCAATGTGATACATGCCCAGAGAGTCACTGCCGGTAAAGCTCCCACCTCACGGATCCTTTTTATTTTTGATGCCTCCAACAGCATGGCAGGCCAGTGGGACGGAGAACGAAAAATCGATCTGGCCCGGGATATCCTTTTCGAGATGCTTGATACCCTGGAGCAAAAGGAAAAGGTGGAGCTGGGCCTGCGGGTCTATGGTCATCAAAGCCCTGTCCCCCCGCAGGACTGCAGCGACACAAGGCTGGAGGTACCCTTCAGTCCTATGAATGCCTCCAGAATCAGGCAGACCCTGAATGGGATCCAGCCAAAGGGTACCACTCCCATTGCCCGCTCCCTGGCCCAGGCCCCGGAAGACTTCCCTCCCTGTGGCACCTGCCGCAATATTATCGTACTGATCACCGACGGGATTGAGGCCTGTGATGGAGATCCCTGCCAGGTCTCTCTGGACCTTCAGAAAAAAGGGATTATTCTGAGGCCTTTTGTAATTGGCATCGGGAGCGACCCGGGTTTCAAGGAAACCTTTGATTGCATTGGAGAGTACTATGATACTCCCACCCAGGAAGAGTACCGGGAAGCTTTGAAAGAAGTGATTACACAGGCGCTGAATACAACTTCAGCCCAGGTAAATTTACTGGATAGCCAATTGCGGCCCACCGAGACCGATGTGAATTTAACCTTTTCTGACCGCTACACCGGGATCATTCATTACTACATGATTCATACCCTCAACCGTAAGGGAAATCCAGACACCCTTTCCCTGGATCCCATGGTTACCTACGACATTGGAGTACAGACCATTCCTCCCATCCGGGTCGATAGTGTCAGGCTGGCGGCAGGAAGGCACAATACCATTTCTGTAAATGCTCCCCAGGGCCATCTGTATATCCGCACCCGGAGAGGGAATGCATACGACCGCAGCCAGGCCCTGGTAAAGCGTGTCGGGGATCAGGAGTTAATCAATACCCATGAAATAGGGACCGTGGAAAAATATCTGGTGGGGTCCTATGACCTGCTGATTCCCATATACCCGGTCATGGAGATTCATGGCCTGGAGATCAGCCAGAGCAATACCACCACCGTGGAAATCCCGGCTCCCGGCTTTGTGACCTTTAATATGGGACAGCCGGGTTCAGGCACCCTCTATCAAATGAATGCTCCCGGGGAACAAAAATGGGTGATGAATCTGAGGGAGAACACA
>JAYEOJ010000193.1:0-3926 GCA_034722835.1 Bacteroidota bacterium
ATATCAAGCCCGAAAGGCTCAGTGATTCCCGTTATGAGGATGTTAAATCCAATAAGCCCAGTTCAATGCTTGGTCAGCCGGTACCCCAGTACTATTTCACCATCATCAGTCAGGATGTTTTTATGGGGGATCTGAACCGGGTAATGAACGATTTACCAGCCGAAAAACGTCCCACCTACACGACCATTACTCGTAGAAACTACATGGGTGAAATCATGTTATGGGTGATTCCCTTCCTGCTGATTATGGGAATCTGGATCTATATGCTTCGACGCATGGGAGGCGGCGGAGGCGGCGGAGGCGGAAATATCTTCAGTGTAGGAAAATCCAGGGCCCAGATCTTTGATAAGGAGACCAGTGTGAAAGTGGATTTCCACGATGTGGCCGGACTGGAAGAAGCTAAAGTGGAAATCCGGGAGATCGTGGAGTTTTTAAAGAATCCGAAGAAATTCACGGAACTTGGAGGGAAAATCCCCAAGGGCGCCCTGCTGGTAGGACCTCCGGGAACAGGCAAAACCCTGCTGGCAAAAGCAGTGGCAGGAGAAGCCAGTGTGCCTTTCTTTTCCATGTCGGGTTCCGATTTTGTAGAGATGTTTGTAGGCGTAGGGGCCTCCAGGGTCAGGGATCTCTTTAAGCAGGCGAAAGAGAAAGCTCCCTGCATCGTATTTATCGATGAGATTGATGCAGTGGGTCGAGCCAGGGGAAGAAATCCGAATTTTGGCTCCAACGACGAACGGGAAAATACCCTGAACCAGTTGCTTACTGAAATGGATGGTTTTGCCAGCAACAGTGGGGTCATAATCCTGGCCGCCACCAACAGGGCCGATGTGCTGGACAAGGCATTGCTCAGGGCAGGACGCTTCGACCGTCAGATCCATGTGGAGTTACCGGATCTGAACGAACGCAGAGCCATATTTAATGTCCATATCAAACCCATCAAAATTGATAAATCGGTGGATGTGGATTTCCTGGCCAAGCAGACTCCGGGATTTTCTGGTGCAGATATTGCCAATGTATGTAATGAATCTGCCCTGATCGCTGCTCGAAAGGATAAGAAGATCGTTGACAGGCAGGATTTCCTGGATGCGGTGGACCGGATCATCGGTGGGCTCGAGAAGAAGAACAAGATTATTAAGGAGGATGAGAAGCGAACCATTGCCTGGCATGAAGCAGGCCATGCCACCATCAGCTGGCTCCTTGAACATGCTAATCCGCTTGTTAAGGTGACCATTATCCCCAGGGGCAGGGCGCTCGGAGCCGCCTGGTACCTTCCCGAGGAGCGGCAGATCACCACTACCGAGCAAATGCTGGATGAAATGTGTGCCACCCTTGGAGGCAGGGCCTCGGAGGATCTGACCTTCAACCGGATATCCACCGGTGCATTAAACGACCTGGAGCGGGTCACCAAGCAGGCTTACGCCATGATCTCCTACTTTGGAATGAGTGACAAAATCGGGAACCTCAGCTATTATGATTCAAGCGGGCAACAGGAATATTCCTTTAATAAACCTTATAGTGAAAAAACAGCTGAGTCCATAGACGAAGAGGTGAAAAGCCTGATTGATGCCCAGTATGAAAGAGCCAGGTCTATTCTCAGGAAAAATAAGAAAGGCCTGAAGCAGCTGGCAGAGATCCTGCTCGAAAAGGAGGTGATTTTCAGTGATGACCTGGAGGTGATTTTCGGGAAACGTCCATGGGGAAGCCAGGAAGCGCTGCCCAGAATGAAAGAGAAGCTTCCCGAAAAGAAAGACGAGAAGACTGAAAAGAAAGACGAGAAAACTGAGGTAAAGGCTGAAGAATCTGCAAAAGCCGAGAAAAAGGGAACCAAGGAGGCTTAGAATGGAGCCCAACATGGTACATATTTTCTCATCGGGTCAACCCTACCAGGCTGAGATGGCCAGACAGATGCTGGCCGACCATAACATCCAATCCTTTTTGGTAAACAAGCAGGATTCTGCATATAAATTTGGAGTGGTTGAGCTCTATGTAAATCGCGATGATGTGATACGAGCAAAAAAACTAATCCAGGAATTTGACTACAATTGAAAGAACTGCTGATACGCACCCTTACCGGTGTTAGCCTTATCGTTCTGGTGGCGGGCTCCATTCTGCTGGGACCGGTAACTTTTACGGGTATTATGTTGCTGGTGTACCTCCTGGGTGTGAGAGAGTTATTCGGGCTCTTGCAGAAACGGGATCTTTCCATACGCTGGTTCAGGGCCATCCCGGGAGCCCTGCTTCTTATTCTTGCGTATATTGTCTTTCAATACAGCCTGAGCCTGCTCTGGTTTCTGCTTCCTCCTGCACTTTGGCTTATCATCGCCCTCAGGGGAGGAATAACCCTGTCAGGCAGCCTGGCCTTTCTCTGGCTGGCCATTCCCCTATCCAGCTTTATTGCTCTGGGATGGGCGGAAAATGAACCTGGATTTCAATACCGCATTCCGCTCTCCTTAATTGCACTGGTATGGATCAATGATACCTTTGCGTATCTTGCAGGAACTCTTCTGGGCAGGCATAAGATGACACCTGTTCTCTCTCCTGGAAAAACCTGGGAAGGATTTGTCGGAGGAATGCTTGTTACCCTGCTTGCGGGATGGTTTACCTGGAGACTAACCGGTATAAGCTCCCTCTGGGTCTGGTTCGGTATCTCTATGCTGGTGATCCTCCTTGGTCTTGCTGGAGACCTGTTCGAATCGGGATTAAAAAGAAGCGTTAAGGTTAAGAATACCGGGGAACTGCTGCCCGGACACGGGGGAATACTGGATCGCTTCGACTCTCTTTTATTTGTGGCCCCGGCAGTCCTGATCCTGATTATTCTGATGAAACTGGTAAGATGATAAAGATTCACCGTGAAGGAAGATGGATTGTTCTGATCACAGTCTCTCTCTTGCTGGCATTGGTTATTCTTACTGCCCTGTTTTTGCCTTACCAGTTAAATTACCTGAGCTCTGCCACTTCCCTGCTTGTTCTGATCCTGGTATTGCGTTTTTTCAGGGTACCCAACAGGCGTCCTTTTCTGGATGATCGCAGCATCATTGCTCCATCTGATGGCAAAGTGGTGGTAGTCGAAAAAATACACCAGGAAGAGTACCTTAACGAGCCATGCATGCAGGTTTCCATCTTTATGAGCATACATGATGTTCACATCAATTACTACCCGGTCAGCGGCAAGATCTCCTATTATAAATACCACTCCGGACGATACCTGGTAGCACGACACCCCAAATCCTCCGTACTGAATGAAAGGAGTTCTGTGGGATTCGAGACTCCCCATGGACGACTCCTGGTAAGGCAGATTGCAGGATATGTTGCCCGCAGAATCTGTTGTTATGCCAAAGAAGGTGCCAGGGCCCGTCAGGGGAATGAGATGGGATTTATCAAATTCGGATCCAGGCTCGATCTCTTTCTTCCCCTTGATGCACACATCATGGTAGAACCTGGGCAGCGCGTTATTGGCGGGCTCTCACCCATTGCCAGTTTCAAATAATAGACCTGGAACTCTTTTTTTTAACATTCGGTTAACAACATTTCCCTGCATGTTCGGCTATATTGCTCCCCGTAAAACCTGACAAAAAAAAAGAAAATGAAAAAAACATTAGCAATTTTAGCACTTGCCCTCTTTATCGGAGGCATCAGTGTTCCCGCCATAGCAGCCAATAGCAATGCACTTACTCTTATCTCTCTTCATGAGGATGATCCTAAGAAAAAAGAGAAAAAAGCTGAAAAATCAAAAGAGGCTACCAAGAGCAGTGATTGCAGCGCCAAGGAAAAGTCAAGTGATTGTTCCAGTAAATGCGGAGGCGGAAAATAAGAAATTAGGTCCGTTACATTCAGATTGTGAGTTTTCAGTAGCTGTCCCGCAAGAGCGGGACAGCTTTTTTTGTCTATATTTGCAGCCTAATACGGACCAATAAATGAAACAAACG
>JAYEOJ010000194.1:0-3915 GCA_034722835.1 Bacteroidota bacterium
GAGGATCAGTCCGAATTCAGCAATGGCTGCCGAGAAACGGAAATTGTCAGAGGTTTCATCCAGGTCCAATACTTTTCCCTTCACAGGTATTTCAACCTTGGTACTGGTATTTTCATCGGGCTGCTTGTAACGCAGTTTTACAGTCATCAGCTCGGCACGGGGATCAACTTTCACCTGTTCAACAGTTTTCTTCTCACCGCGATTGGACTGGTACTTCAATGGATCAATACTCTTCAGTGACTCATCAGAACCTGCGGGAATGATCTCATAGAGCGCAGTTACCGTATGACCGGCACCCATTTCTCCGGCATCTTTCTTGTCGTCATTGAAATCCTCGTCGTTCAGCAGTCTGTTTTCATAACCAACCAGCCTGTATCCTTTTACACGGGCGGGATTGAATTCCATCTGGAATTTTACATCCTTGGCAATGGTAAAGAGGGTTCCGCCAAATTCCGTGATAAAAACCTTACGGGCTTCCTGGATATTATCAATATAAGAGTAGTTCCCATTTCCCTTATCGGCAATGATCTCCATCTTATCATCCTTGTAGTTGCCCATTCCGAATCCAAGCACAGTCATGAATACACCATGCTCGCGCTTCTCTTCGATCAGCCTTTCCATCTCCGCATTGCTGGAAGAACCCACGTTGAAATCGCCATCGGTGGCCAGGATAATCCGGTTGTTCCCTTCTTCAGCAAAATTCTCCTGAGCTACCTTGTACGCCAGCTTCAGTCCGGCACCACCGGCAGTGGATCCGCCTGACTGTAATTTATCCAAAGCAGCAAGGATTTTGGCTTTCTCAGTACCGGGAGTCGACTCCAGGACCAGTCCGGCTGCTCCGGCATAGACCACTATGGCTACCCTGTCTTCGGGTCTTAGCTCGTTCACCAGCATTCTGAATGCCTGCTTCAGCAGCGGAAGTTTGTTGGCTGCGCTCATGGAGCCTGATACGTCGATCAGGAAGACCAGGTTGGACGGGGGCAGTTCGCTTTTATCAATGCTCTTACCTTTCAATCCCACATGAAGCAGCTGATGTGAACTGTTCCAGGGGCAGGCTGAGATTTCGGTATAGACCGAGAAGGGATGCTTGCCCACCGGCTCGGGATAGTCATAAGAGAAATAGTTGATCATCTCTTCAATCCTGACCGCATCAATGGGAGGAAGCTGTCCCATGTTCAGGAACCTGCGAACATTGGAATAGGATGCCCTGTCCACATCAATACTAAAGGTGGAAAGGGGATTGTGTAAGACATCCTTGAATCCGTTTTCGTCAATGGCAGTATATCCTTCTGTATTGTGCTGGATATAGCCTTGCTCGGGAGCTGCATAAGTCTGGTAGCTTACCCGCTTGTGGTAGGATTGTGAGGAAACTCCAAGGGTTGGGACACCTGAGGCTTTTACCTCCCTGGCTGCTGCCATATCATATTCCATTGAAACCACGTCCTCAAGAACCATATTTGAAGGTTTCAGGACCACATTGATCCGTGTGGAATTCTTAATTCTCACCTCTTCTGTCTCATATCCTATAAAAGAGAAAACCAGGTATTTGGCTTCAGCCTTTACCTGGAGCTGGTAGGCACCATTCAGATCGGTTACGGTACCATTGCTGGTTCCTTTTACGACTACAGTGACACCCGCCATGGGATTTCCGCTAACATCATTAACGGTTCCGCTGATCAAACGGGTTTGATCGGTGGATAATGTGAATGATGAAAGAAAAAGTACTGTTAGTATTGAAATAATTGCTTTCATGATTTCCTTTTTTGGTTTGACTTCACCCTTAGGATGCAGCCTTCTGCAGGATTCCATAAAAAATCTTGCATTTTTTCTTAATTTTATCTGACTCCACTCCCGGCATATGCTAGAAATCAGCGGAAAACATCCGGATCGTACCGATGAGGAATTGCTCCGGCAATTCGACCGAAACGGGAGTTTAGATACCCTGGGAGAGCTCTATTCCCGCTATATGCACCTGGTTTATGGTGTTTCACTCAAGTATCTGGGCATGCGTGAGGATGCCCGTGATGCAGTGATGCAGATCTTCGAAAAGCTGATCATAGATCTTCCCGGTCAGGAGGTCCGGAATTTTAAAAGCTGGTTGTATGTGCTTACAAAAAACTACTGTCTGATGCAGATCCGGTCTCAAAAAAGTGCCAATGGAAAGTTGGAAGGCTATAAAATTGAGCAGGAATTTATGGAATCAGAACCCGAGATGCATCCTATAGACAAAGAGGATCAATCTGTAGAGGATGCTCTGAAGGATTGTATTGAGCAGTTAAAGCATGAACAAAAGCAGTGCATTGAACTGTTTTACTACCAGAAGCTTTGTTACCAGGAGATCGCTGAGAATCTGGATTTAAGCGAAAAGAAGGTGAAAAGCTATCTGCAGAATGGCAAGCGTAATTTGAAAATCTGTCTGGAAGGAAAAAATGTCAGCTAAAAGGAAACATAGAACCACCGATGAGTATCTGAAGTACTTGAAAGGAGAGCTCTCTCGCGAGGAGCGCTATTCCTTTGAGAGGGATCTTGAAGCTGATCAGTTCGAGATGGAGGCCATGGAAGGCATGGAACAAGCCACTCCCGGTGAGCTTGAAGAAGACCTGCTTACCATCCATGCCACCCTGAATAAGCGTTTGAGACGAAGAAGAAGGCGCACGGTATACAGCATTGCTGCAGGAATTGCCTCCATTTTAATAGTGGGGACGGTCTTCCTCAATATTTATGAAATCAATCCCAAAACTGCCTCTGAGTCGATTCCTATGGATGAATCATTCCTGCAAGAAGATGCTATTGCCCCTGAGGATTTGAAAGAGGAGCAGGATAAAACCCATGAAGCAGCCCAGGTTCAGGAAGAAGCCCGGCCTCAGAAAATGGTCCATGTTCAGGAACCGGTCCCGGCTCTGGAAGAAGCAAGAGGGCGTGAAGAGATTGTTGTTCAGAAGGAAGAAGTTCTGTACGCGGCCGAACCGCCAGGTGAGGAAGTACTGGATGATGTAATAGTTAGCGAAGAGATGGAGGCTCCTGCTCCCGTGGCAACTGAGGTGCTCGTTGTTGAAGCTCAGCCAAAAAGATCCCAGAAAAAGGAAAGGACGCCGGATGCTGCCATGGCTTATTCAGCAAATAGAGTTAGTGGCATTGTTGTTTCTGCAGAAGACCAGGAACCGCTCCCCGGTGCAAGTATACTGGTGAAAGGCCGGGATTCGGGCATGGTGGCTGATATGGATGGCCGTTTTTCCCTTGTAGCGGACCAGCAGGATCAAACCACGGTCATTGCCAGTTTTGTGGGTATGGAAACTGACGAGTACCAGCTGACGGGAGGAAAAGAAAACCGTGTCGTGATGCAACCCGATAGGACCACCCTCAATGAGGTGGTGATCCTTGAATATGAATTCAATTATAGTGGGGCTAAGCCTGAGGGGGGGCTTGAAGCCTTTAAGATGTATATAGAGGAGCAAATCCGGTTCCCTGCCGGAGATTCAACCAGTAAAAGGGAAGTGGTGGTCCTGAAATTCACAGTGATGAAGGATGGCACCATTTCCAATTTTCAAACCCTACGGTCACCGGGCGACTCATTCACAGAAGAGGCTCTCAGGCTGCTGCAGGAAGGCCCTGTTTGGAATCCAGCCCGTGACGAAAGCGGAATCACGGAAGATGTGGTCCGCATGCGTATTGTATTTAAAAGACAGTAGAATGCTCCAACATGAAACGAAATTTCCTGAACAATGCAGGATTGCTCCTCCTTGCCATTGTTTTTTCAACAGGCCTAATTTTTGCCTTTATCGAACTTCCCAGGTTGCTTGAAACCAACCTGCAAAACAATCTTGAATTTCCCCAGTTTGACCATGGTCTCGGGGATGCGAATGCCCTTAAAACAGAGTTGTTTATCCAGGGCCTCCATCTTCGATGGATCGGGTA
>JAYEOJ010000195.1:0-3912 GCA_034722835.1 Bacteroidota bacterium
CTATTCCACAGGAGCAGGCTCCTATGATCCGTTCAGAGAATTCTTTCACCGTTATGACCATCTTCACGGGGGCTATGATATCTATGCTATCTGGCAGGGATGGCCCAGGCTGGGACTGGATCACCGTAACCAGTGGGATCTCTTCCGGGACCTGCCTGGAGGGCTGGATTCCCTCAGGGCCATATCGGGCTACTGCAGGGATCAGGGATCCGCATTTTTTATCTCATACAATCCATGGGATCAGAGCACCCGTGGGGTCGATCACCTGCAGGAAATGGAGGGGATTATCCGGGAAACCAGGGCCGACGGGGTGGTCCTGGATACCAGGGGCAGCTCCAGCGCGCAACTCCAAAAAGCTGCTGATGATGCAAGGAGCGGAGTGGTCATGTATTCGGAGGGCATGGCTGTTCCGAAGGACATGCCCGGGATCATATCCGGCAGGGTGCATAATGCCATCCGGATGTCGCCTCCGCTAAATCTGAACCGGCTTATCAAACCTGAATTCCAGGTGTTCCGGGTTCTTGACCTGAGAGACGGGAGGATCCACCGTGAAATGGCCATCTCCCTGTTCAACGGACACGGAGCAGAATTGAACCTTTTCTCCCCGGCACATCCCTGGTGGACTGAAGAGGAATACCGGTTCATGGGCCGCTGCCTGATGGTCCTGAGACAGAATCAGGAGGCTTTCCACGATCTGAACTGGATTCCCCTGGTAGATTCGCCCGACAGCATCTGGGTGAATGAGTGGCACCATGGTGATAAAATCCTCTGTACGATCCTCTCTTTAAAACCGGAAGGATATTCCGGACAGCTATACCGTACAGACAACAACGACCTGCACTGGGTCTCGCTCTGGGATCATGAAGAGATCACTACCCGGAAAACTGCAGAAGGCAGTTCTCTGGAATACCACATCGATCCCTTCAGTCCGGTATACTCCGGAACCCGGAAGGAAGGAAGCGTTCAGTGCCTTGCAGGATTCCCGGAGCTGCTTTCATGGAGAATAGCGAAGGATTCCCTTGTTCTGAGTACCTCTGCGGAGGGTCGGATCCTGATATGGAAGGGCAATCCTTCCTATTCCAACAAGCATAAATCTGAGTTCCGCGTGGAGAAGCCTGGAGAGATCGTTCTGCCGCTGTCGGATTGGATGCACCTTCCTGAAGGAAAAATAGTCATTCAATTATACCTTGGGAATGAGCTTATGGACGAACGGATTATCCAAAGCGACCAGGCCACTCCGGTAAGGATGAATGAAACCCGGCTCACAACAGCTTATCACACGGCCCCTGAGGGAATGCTGGAGATTAAAGGCGGGCCCTTTCAATATTACCGGGGCAATGAGGCTGATTTCATCCCCTATCCAATCAATTTCGATACCACCCTGGTTAAGTTGGGCGAATATTATATGGACAGGTATCCCGTAAGCAATAAGCAGTTTTATGAATTCATGGGTGCCACAAACTACCACCCGGGCGATACGGTAAATTTCCTGAAACACTGGTACGGCGATTCTTATCCCGATTCACTGGCTGACCACCCGGTAGTCTGGGTTTCTTTAGCAGATGCCAGGGCATATGCCCGGTGGAAGGGGAGAAGACTGCCTACCGAAATGGAATGGCAGTATGCAGCGCAGGGAGCAGAGGGCAGGATCTGGCCCTGGGGGAATCACTTTGACAGTACCGCCTGCAACAGTGCAAGCGGCCTTACAAGCCCTGTGCATAAATTCCCGAAGGGAAAAAGCCCCTTCGGGGTGGAGGACCTGACCGGGAACGTGTGGCAGCTATGTGATGATGAATACTTCAACGGGAGTTTTTGCTTCTCCATAATTAGAGGAGGTTCTTTCTATAAACCTACCTCCAGCTGGTGGTATATCCAGGGAGGACCACAACCCAATAACCGAACCCAGATGCTGCTGAAAACCGCCCCCGGTTTTGACAGGAGTGAAACGGTCGGATTCCGCTGCGTATGCGATAAATAAGGTGTTCGGTTGAATGTAAAGGGCTAACTCTCCTTTTCTTCAAGTTCTTTTTCCAGCTTGACTATCTGGTCCAGCAAGCCTTCATTTCTTCTCTGGAGATCCTTCATATCACTTTCCAGTTTAGCGATCTTCTTTCGATAGATATTCCGATAGTAGAAATAGGAGGTGAAGTATCCGATCAATCCTGCTACCAGTAAGAGTACGATTATTTCAATGATAGTGCCAGCCATGCTTTGTGCCAGTATGATGTTGAATGTGTTCATTTTATTGGTTTTTTATCAATATTTCTGTTCTTCTGTTCTCTGCCCTTCCCCGGGGTGTTGCGTTATCAGCAACAGGTTCACTTTCACCCATTGAGGAGGTCTCCATTACATCGGCCGCTATGTCCTGTCCAGCAAAATAGGATCTGACACTTTCGGCCCGTCTCATTCCAAGAGCCTGGTTATAGCTTGTGGTCCCGACAGCATCCGTATGGCCTGTGATATCGAGTATTGAACCCGGTTCCTTTTCAAGGTAGGCTTTGCACTCAGATAAAAATCGTGATGTCTCTTCAGGGGGATTGAAATCGCTCCGGTCGAATGCAAAGTGAATGATCAGATTCTCTGGAAGGGGGCTTATCTCTTCTGCCGGTTCAGTATCAGCCACGGCGGTACTGTCAGCCTGAGCTTGGGTTTCCGTGTCAGAAACCTGTTGGGATACTTCCGGTCCATTACATAAATCATTAACATGGTACACATAATACCATGTTGCAAGTAATGACCAGATTAGAAACAGTAAAATTCCAATGATCAGTGGTCTCATGGTTTCACTCAGATTAAGTGTTGATTACCTATACAAGTTAACACCTGAAAAAGGATAAGTCAATTATTTTCGCAGAAGAGTATTTGTAACTTACTCTATCTCCACCCCCAGCCAGGCTTCCAGCGAATCGAGAACACGTGCCTGTTCATCCAGATCCCCGATCCTGACACCGTGATCCTCCAGGGGCTGAATAATGCGTAATGCATTGGTGCCCTCACCGGGTTCAAACATGGCGGCGGACCATGGATCGTATTCACCGTAGATATAGATGATATTGTCCCCTTCTGTTTTCAACCAGTGATCGATATCCAGTATCACTGAAGGGTCATAGCTGGTAGTCACATCGGCAAAAATAAAAAACGCTCCACCGGGGTCTGTGGCAACTTCCAGCAGGTCGGATAGATGAGCAGTTATATAGGAAGGGTAACCATTTTCCATCATTGCCTGGTAGTAATACGGGGTATAATAGTACATGTAAGAGTCAGAAAAGGAGTTCATCCACAGAACATCTACCAGATGATCGAACAGTTCATCCACTGTGGCTGTCTCACCGGGAATGTCCTCACATGGAACACTATGAAACTGCCAGAAAGCAAAATGGTACTCGAGAACCGCGTATTCAAATGCTTCATCCGGATCAAGAGAGAAGGAATACTCGTTCTCGGCGAACCAGTTTACAAATTTCGGAATCAACGCATCGCGCTGCTCCAGCAATTGCCTTTCATAGCTCTTTTGTGCCTCCCGGCAATCGGCTGTTCCCACACCCTCCATAAATGGAATAAAGCGCTCGTCGCTGGTCCCAAACACAATCGGTGCCACATAGGCCACAGTGGCATCCACATCGTTGGGATAAAACCTTCTGTGAAACAGCGCGGTCTGTCCGCTTTTGCTCACACCTGAGCTAAGCCATACACCCTCATAGATCTCCTTAAAAAGCTCCACGATCCGGTGATGGTCAGCTGCAGCCTGCTCTATATTCAGAAACTCCCAGTCCCATGGATCAGGCTCAGCGTCTACAAAATATCGATGGGTAACCATCAGCATATTGGCCCCCAGAATTCTCCCCAGTTCCTGTCCTGTTCTTTCAGAGGTTCCATAACCTGCCGGGCCGAACACCATGGGCAGCTCCTCAC
>JAYEOJ010000196.1:0-3906 GCA_034722835.1 Bacteroidota bacterium
GAAGAGTCAACTAAGTTTTCTGCATGCACCCTGAGTTTTCATGAGTGCAGATGTTTTGAACATCTGACACCCAAACAGAGGGAATTCCTGAATGAAAACTCTGTCAAAATCAAGTACAAAAAAGGCGAGGTCATCTGCAAACAGGGCGGATTTGTATCCCATGTCATGTATATGGAATCCGGCCTTGCCAAGGTTTTCCTTGAAAACGGCACCAATTCCCTGATACTTCGGATCACGCCGGATCAGAATTTTCTCGGGCTTTCTTCCGTTTCAGAAGAACACTCCTATTTCCCTTACTCGGCCATGGCCTATATAGACTCCGAGATCAGGCAAATAGAAGTAAATGCTTTTCGCACCCTGATGGAGCAAAACTTTGATTTCACGAGGGAAATCATCGATATTCTAAGCTCCAACAGCCTGCAGATATATGGCAGATTCTTTTGTTTTACCTACAAACAGGCCTTTGGCAGACTTGCTGACATCCTCTTGTGCCTTGCAGACCGGATCTTCAAGAAATGTGAATTTGACCTGCCCCTGTCCAGGAAAGAACTGGCTGAACTTTCGGGCATGAGCCCCGAAACGGTCATCCGGATGCTGAAGGAATTTAACGATGAAGGCCTGATCAGGATGGATGGAAAATCCATTGAGGTCATCGATTACAAACGCATCAAGCAAATCAGCGAAACAGGCTAAGTAGAATTTTTATTTCATTTAATAAGCCTTTCCCACTTTAAGGAGCCGGAGGAGTAACGGCTTCAATTGTATTCGTAAGAATAGCCGTAATATAGTCCACGTTGTGAAATCCAATACTCTTATCTTCACGAATGGCATTGAAATTCACTGTCGCTGCTGTCAGGTCAGTGGTCCATTCTCCAGGAGCCACGTAGTAATCAGCTGTCATTACTCCTGATGCCAGCAAGAGAACTTCCAGGTCATCCAGCAAGAGTTGGACAGCAGTTTGAATATCTTCAACTTTACCTTCTAACTCATCTTCTCCGTCATGACAAGAAGTACAAGTGGATGACCAGTGAAAATTACCAGGACCATGGAACTCGTAGGTCATAGCCATGGAGTGTCCGGTAAGGTCACCAAATCCATCATTCATATGACAGGTAACACATCCATCCGGAGCCTGATCCATAACATGATTGCTAGTTGGATAGTCTGTTGTGCCGGTAAATTCAAACAGGTCCATGCCAGCAAAAATGTTGTACTGTGGAGCATGGTGTACGCCAGCTCGCTTAAGACTATTGTCAGCCGGGAATGTCACAGTAGTGGTTCCAAGGTCAAAATCTGCCCACAATGAATCAACAACAAGATAATAAGCTGAGAACTGGTGACATTGAGTACACTGATTACCTGCACCCAGATCAACAGCGGCCGTTTCATAAGCTGCATTGGTAAAAGGTACAGTAGGATCCCCGTTGGTCAGTGCCCAATCTGCTTCCGTATAGGTGTCATGAATACTATGACAGGTATAACAGTTTGGCTGTGTCACATCTGCATAAGGAACATTACTTGCACCTACAAGGACATCGAGGAATCCCTGACTGGTATGACAACCGGCACAGTTGTACAATTCTCCGAATGACCTGTTGGTGTACCCGGATGTGTGCCCCGTGTTGTGAGCTGAATTTGCATACTGCTTGCTCTTCGTAACAATCACCTGATCGTCACTGTGACACAGGATACAGGTAGAATTGGCATCGGCACCGTCTTGACCGTCAACACCGTCAACACCGTCAGTACCGTTAGTTCCCGCAGGTCCCTCCGGGCCTTCGCAACTACTCAGGATAACTGCACCTCCAATAAGTAAGGCAATTCCTCCAAGTAGAGATAATTTAGATAGTTTCATTTTCATAGCTAATTGGTTTGATGCTAATGTATCCATGTCCTGTTTATTGTTCAAAGATTCACAGTACATATATGTATGCGGAAATACAAGAGATTTACGCTGTTTCCGTCGCCATAAGTCGATGTAAACATCGACATGGCTGTATGGTTGAAAAATAGTACTTTAGTAATCTGCTCTCAATAAAATCATTATGCACATTTATGCCTACAGCAAAGAACGTTTCTAAATATAGAACCGGGGTGGAAGCCTTGATTACATGCTAAAAAACATGAAAGAAAGAGCTCGATTATTGCCCCTTGCCCTGATAATTCTGATCTGGACAACTGCCTGTAATCAGGATCAGATCAGTATAAGGATTGCAGTTACAACAGATGTACACGGCATGATTTATCCCTACGATTTCATCAATCGAAATCCATCCGAGCATTCACTTGCCCATGTATACAGTTATGTCCACGAACAGCAGGAGAAGGAGGATACCCTGTTCTTCCTGCTCGACAATGGTGATTTCCTGCAAGGTCAACCCACCGTATACTATTACAATTTTGTAGATACTGTACAGGAACACCTATCATCACAGGTAATGAACTTTATGGGCTATGCTGCAGGTACCGTCGGCAATCACGATATAGAAGCCGGACCGCAGGTATATAACAGGTTCGGGACCACCACTCAGTTCCCGTGGCTGGCGGCCAATGCTGTGAACAGCACTACCGGGGAACCCTACTTTGAACCCTATACCATTCTGAAAGCCGGAAGAAAGAAAATAGCCGTTTTAGGTCTTATTACTCCGGGGATTCCTCAATGGCTTCCCAAAAATCTGTGGCCTGAAATGGAGTTCCGGGATATGCTGGTCACGGCCCGTGAATGGGTCCCAAGGATCATTGAAAAGGAAGATCCGGATCTGATGATTGGCCTGTTCCATTCAGGAACCGATGCCTCCTACGGGGGGAATCCGGATCCCTACCTGAACGAGAATGCGGTTATGCTTGTGGCAGAACAGGTGCCGGGATTCCATGTAATTTTTGCAGGACATGATCACAGGATCTCCTGTCAGAAGGTAATAAACAGTGTGGGCGATAGTGTGCTGGTTATTGATCCGGGCAGTCACGGGCGTTTTGCAGGAGAGGCAATAGTCACTTTCAGCAAGGATGGAACAAAAATTTCGGGTAAGAATATTCCCATGGCCGCTTACGATCCATCCGAAGCTTTTATGGACAAGTTCGCCCCTGAATATGACATCGTTACCAATTACCTGGAAGATACCATTACCTGGCTTGCAGAAGAGATGGTCGGACTGGATGCCCTTTTCGGACCCTCATCCATGATGACCCTGATCCACAGCCTGCAACTTGAAATGACAGATGCACAGATTTCATTTACAGCACCACTCTCTATAACAGCCACACTGACTGAGGGCCCTTTGCTGGTCTCAGACATGTTTAAACTCTACAGATTTGAGAATATGCTCTACCGGATGGAGCTTAGCGGAGCTGAAATTGATGGATTCCTGGAGCATGCGGTGGGTCCATGGTTCAATACCATGTCCGGCCCCGAAGATCATCTGCTGCAGTTCAATCCCGACCGGCCCGGAAGACTGGCTGCTCCCTATTACAATTTTTCTTCCGCGGCAGGGATAAATTATACCGTAGATGTACTCAGGGCTCCAGGCGATCGTGTAAGCATCAAGGCTCTTTCAGATGGAAGTCCATTCAAGGAAACAAACACCTACAGCGTGGCCCTGAACTCCTACCGCGGAAACGGGGGTGGTGGGCATCTGACTGCCGGAGCAGGCATCCCCAAAGAGGAGCTGGCAAAGCGAATATCCTGGTCCACCGACCGTGATCTACGTTATTATCTTATGGAATATCTCAGGCAACAGGACACCCTCACTCCCCAAATCATGCTCAACTGGAGCTGTATACCCGTTCATTTAACCGGTCCTGCTTCCATATTTGACCGAAAAGTCTTAGATTAGACCGCTGAAAAAAAAGCACAAAACATTTTTCAGACTCATTGGTTCTATTTATGCATAAAGAAGTAAAGCATGG
>JAYEOJ010000197.1:0-3905 GCA_034722835.1 Bacteroidota bacterium
CGGGTTACCTTTCCCTTCTTTATGGCGAGATTGCTGAAGATCATCATCTGGGAGATGGCTGTATTGAAATGCAGCGCCTCCACATCCCCTCCAACCTTTTTGATGGTCGCCTGGAGGGATTTCAATACCTCCTGGTCCTCTTCTCCCTCGTGGTAATTGGAGGTGTCTGCAAAAAACCTGTGTACACGGTTCAGGAAGTTATAGACTCCTTTTACTCCGCTCTCAACCCAGGGTTTTACGGCATCAAGCGGACCCAGAAACATCTCATAGAGGCGCAGTGAATCGGCTCCGAAGGTGCTCACCACGTCATCCGGATTAACCACATTTTTCAAAGATTTGGACATTTTAGCCACAATCTGATTCAATGCTTCGCCGGTGACCGTATGATAAAAGGCTCCATCTTTCTCCTCCACCAGGTCGCCGGTAACTTTGGCCCCGGCTTCCGTTTCATAGGCAAAGGCAAGAATCATCCCCTGGTTAAACAACTTGGAATAGGGTTCATCGGTAGAGACGATGCCCAGGTCGAACAGAACCTTGTGCCAGAACCGGCTGTAGAGCAGGTGTAGTACGGCATGTTCGGCTCCTCCCACGTAAAGGTCCACAGGAAGCCAGTAGTTTTCTTTGACCTTTGAAAAAGGCTCCTCCTCATTTTTCGGATCAATGTACCTGAGATAGTACCAGCACGATCCGGCCCATTGGGGCATGGTATTGGTCTCGCGTCTTCCCCTGCGGCCGTTGGAATCGCTTACGTGAAGCCAGTCAGTCGCATTGGCCAGTGGCGATTCACCATGGCTGCCCGGTTCATATTTCTCCAGTTGGGGGAGTTGTAGCGGCAGTTGGGAATCTTCCAGCAGAGAGATCTCACCATCTTCCCAGTGAATCACCGGAAAGGGCTCTCCCCAGTATCGCTGCCGGCTAAAGAGCCAGTCCCTGATCTTATAATTAATGGCCTCTTCTCCCAGATCATGCTGGTGCAGCCACTCTATGGTCTTTGCAATACCTTCCTCTTTTGATAGCCCGTTGATATTCAGTCCGGTCTCACTGGAAGCTGAGTTTACGTAGCGTCCATCGCCGGTCCAGCATGCCTTTCCCTGAAGTACCTGTTCTCGCAGAGCTTCATCCTCTGTGTCCGGATCAAGTATACAGGGGATGGAAAGGCCAAATGCTGAGGCAAATTCAAAGTCACGGGTATCGTGACAGGGAACAGCCATAATGGCCCCGGTTCCATAACCCATCAATACGTAATCGGCGACCCAGATGGGGATTTTGGCATTGTTCACAGGATTGATGGCATAAGCGCCGGTAGAAACCCCGCTTTTCTCACGGTTCAGGTCGGAACGGTCCAGCTCCGATTTCAGCCCGGCCTGGCTTACATAGGCTTCCACCTTTGATTTTTGTTCCACGGATGTAAAATCCTTCAAAAGGGGGTGTTCAGGAGCAAGAACCATGTATGTGGCACCGAACAGGGTATCGGGACGGGTGGTAAATACACGCAGCGTTTCAGCTGTGCCATCCACCTGGAAATCCACTTCGGCACCTGTTGAGCGCCCGATCCAGTTTCGCTGCATATCCTTGACACCCTCGGGCCAGTCAACCCTTTCCAGTCCGTCTAAAAGCCTTTCAGCATAGTGAGGTATCCGGAGCATCCATTGCTTCAGGTTTTTTCTTTCTACCAGATTACCACATTTTTCGTGTGTGCCGTCCGTAAGGACCTCCTCGTTGGCACAGACAATCCTGCAGTGGGGGCACCACCATACCTGTGCATCGTCATAGTAGGCAAGTCTTTTTTCTGAAATGAATTCTTTGATGGCCCTGTCTCCTTCTGCTTCGACTTCTGCAGGGATTTCAAGCTCATCAATGGGACGCCCTTTCTGCTGCTCCTCATCGAACCAGGTATTGTAAAGGCGTATAAAGATCCATTGGGTCCATTTAAAGTACCCCGGATCGGTTGTATTGATCTCACGATCCCAGTCATATCCCAATCCCAGGGACTTTATCTGTCTCCGGAAATTTTCACAGTTATTCTGAGTCGTTTTGGACGGATGGGTTCCGGTTTCGATGGCATACTGCTCAGCAGGCAATCCAAATGCATCCCATCCCATGGGGTGGAGCACATTAAAGCCATTCATCCGTTTATAGCGGGCAACGATATCAGTAGCTGTATATCCTTCCGGGTGGCCCACATGTAATCCCGATCCCGAAGGGTATGGAAACATATCCAGTACATAAAACTTTGGTTTCGAGTAGTCATCCTCTGTCCGGAAAGTTTTATGTTCTTCCCAGTAGTCCTGCCACCGCTTTTCAATTTCTGCAAACTTATAATCCATTCGTTCAGCTTCTGATTCAGGGTGCGAAATTAGCCTATTTTTGGATTATTTTAACAATAAAGAGTTGACATATAGGGGTTTTTTTACGAATTTGGATGTAAATCAAATATGTGCATATGAAATTAACCATTAATCATCAGGAGAGTTATTCAAGGGGAGAGCTTTTGCTCAGAACCTTTTTTGGCTGGCTTTACATTCTAATTCCACATGGATTCCTCTTAATGTTTGTTGGATTGTGGGGAGCAATTCTTCAATTTGTGGCCTTCTGGGTCATTCTTTTTACCGGGCGTTATCCCCAGAGTATGTTTGAATTTCAGGTGGGGCTCATGAAATGGAGCCTGCGTGTGAGCGCCAGGATGTACAATGTATCGGATGGTTACCCGGCCTTCGGAGTGAAATCGACCGATGAATATACCGACCTGGTGATCCCCTATCCCGAAAAAGTAAGCAGGGGGTTGATGCTCCTCAGACTTTTTTTCGGGATCTTTTATGTCTACCTGCCACATATGTTTATCCTGATGTTCAGGGCCTGGTTTGTGGGTATCCTGACCTTCCTGGCCTGGTGGGTCGTCCTGTTCACTGCCAAATACCCCGACTTTATGTTTGACTGGGTCACGGGCCAGATCCGCTGGCAGATGAGGGTCAGTCTCTATATGATGTACATGACCGATACCTATCCTCCTTTTACGGGCGATGAGCTGCCCGATGAGGCGTAAAAGTCCTGTAAACTAACCAGTTATAGCTTATGGATTATCATCCACTTCCACAGCCCGATCAGATCGAGATCAGGATCAAAGAAGATGCCATGGGGGCATACTTCATGATGTTTGCAACCGCAGCAATGGGGATACCACTTCCCATTCTGAACCTGGTGGCAGCCATCATTTATTACTATGTGAACCGGGATAAGGGAAAATTCGTTCAGTTTCATACCCTGCAATCCCTCTATTCTCAGATTCCTGTTACCCTTCTGAATTCGGGGCTTGTGGCGTGGACCATTGTTAATCTTGTAAAAGATCTGGATTTTACCGGATTCTACTGGGGATACCTGGTGATGGTAGCCACAGCCAACCTGGTATACTTTATTTTCAGCCTTGTGGGAGCTGTGAGGGCCAGGAAAGGACTGTTTTACTATTTCCTTTTTTTCGGTAAGCTTGCCTACCACCAGGTATATCGAGTCAGGCCGGAACGCGATCCATCTGCCTTAAAGAACAGGCCTCCCGGTCAGTAATTTGAAGAAATGCAAAGAACTATTCTTCGGGATCTGCTCGTCCTGCTGGGAGTTTTCGGACTTATCTGGCTGGTGTTCTCGCTCTTTTCATATCCCGAAAACCCACAGTTTTTAAGCATTCAAAAGGAGGAGAAACTGGGAGAGGCCTATGTGGATCTGATACTGATGAATCCCCTCTTCAGGGAATATGAAAACAGCCAGATCGATTCGGCAGTCGGCGTTATAGGAGACCGGCTGGCAGAAGGATTAGAGGATACAGAATATACCTACCGTTTTGTGGTGTTTGAAAGCGAGATGATTAATGCTTTTACCGTGCCGGGAGGAAATATTCTTATCTCAACCGGGCT
>JAYEOJ010000198.1:0-3903 GCA_034722835.1 Bacteroidota bacterium
AAGCGTCGCAATATCCAGATGGGAGATTATTACAATCTCTTTTATGATCTCCATAATATGGAGGGTCAGGGAACTTACAATTACAAAGGGACCTGGAACATGCTTGACCAGATGATCGTCTCTTACGACCTGGTAAACCAGGAAAAGGGATTGAGCGCGGAATTTGGAAGCGGAGTGGTTCTGAAAGAAGAGTGGATGCTCTATCACAGCGAGAAATATGGAAAGAGTCTTCCCTCTGCCACCTACGGAGGACCTGAATACTATGGCGGACCCAGCGACCATCTTCCTATCTATGTAACATTCACCTGGTAAGATGGAGTTCAGGCTCACCTCCGATTTCAAACCTACCGGGGACCAGCCGGAAGCCATTCAGCAACTGGTGGATGGATTCAATGCCGGTGAGCAGTTCCAGACCCTGCTGGGGGTAACCGGATCGGGAAAGACCTTTACGGTAGCCAATGTGATCAGGGAGCTGGATCGTCCGGTTCTGGTACTAAGTCATAATAAAACCCTTGCTGCCCAGCTATACAGCGAATTCAAACAGTTCTTTCCTGAAAACGCTGTAGAATATTTTGTCAGCTATTATGACTACTACCAGCCCGAGGCCTATCTGCCCGTTACAGACACCTACATTGAGAAGGACCTCTCCATCAATGATGAGATTGAAAAACTGAGATTAAGTACCACTTCTTCACTTCTGTCGGGACGAAGGGATGTGATAGTGGTCTCGTCGGTATCCTGCCTGTACGGCATTGGAAATCCTGATGATTTTCATAACTCCACTATCCGGATCAGAAAAAATGAAACCATCAGCCGGAATGTCTTTTTAAGGAGATTGGTGGATGGACTATACTCCAGGAACGAAGTCGACTTTAAACCCGGCACCTTCCGGGTACGGGGCGATACAGTGGATATTCATCTTGCCTACACGGACCTGGCCTACCGGGTTGAGTTCTGGGGGGATGAGATTGATTCCATTAAATCCATCCACCCGGTGGCGGGACACACCATTGAGGAACACGGGGAAGTGGTCATCTTTCCAGCCAATATTTTTATCACCTCAAAAGAACGAACCAAAGCAGCCATTGAAGAGATCCAGGACGACATGATGAAGCAGGTGGATTTCTTTAAAAGGGAGCAGAAACTTATTGAGGCGCAAAGGATTGAAGAGCGGGTTATTTACGATCTGGAAATGATCCGGGAGCTGGGATTCTGTCCGGGAATTGAAAACTACTCCAGGTATTTTGATGGCCGTCCGCCTGGAACCAGGCCCTTTTGCCTGCTGGACTATTTTCCCGATGATTTTATCACGGTAATTGATGAAAGTCACGTCACCCTTCCCCAGGTACATGCCATGTACGGGGGTGACTACTCCAGGAAAAAGAACCTGGTTGAATACGGGTTCCGTCTGCCAGCGGCGGTGGATAACAGGCCCTTGAAGTTCAATGAATTTGAGAACCAGATCGGCCAGACCCTCTTTGTAAGCGCCACTCCGGCCGATTATGAGATGGAGCGATGCGGGGGTGTGATTGTAGAGCAGGTGATTCGTCCAACCGGACTGTTGGATCCGGCCATTGAAATACAGTCAAGTCTGAACCAGATCGATCACCTGATCGGGGAGATCAATCAACGAATAGATAAAAAGGAAAGGATACTGGTAACCACCCTGACCAAACGAATGGCCGAAGAGCTTACCAACTACCTGGTAAAACTGAACATTCGGACACGCTATATCCATTCAGATGTGGATACCATGGATCGGGTAGAGATCCTGGAGGGCCTTCGAAAGGGGGCCTTTGATGTACTTGTGGGAATCAATCTGCTTCGGGAGGGACTGGACCTTCCGGAGGTATCCCTGGTGGCCATCCTGGATGCAGATAAGGAAGGTTTCCTGAGGTCGGAACGCTCCCTGACCCAGACCGCAGGGCGTGCCGCCCGGAACCTGAATGGCAGGGTCATCATGTATGCTGATAAGCTTACCGGGTCCATGGAGCGCACCATAGAAGAGACCAACAGGCGAAGGGGCAAGCAACTGGATTATAACGATATCCATCAGATAACCCCTACGCAGATCACCAAATCGACCCACAGTCTCTTTGACAAAAGCAGCGAACAGCTGGCCAGGGAAGGGGCCTATGCCGGTCAGGCTAAAAGCGATATTGCAGCCGACCCGGTGGTCAGATACATGGGCAAGCCGGAATTGGAAAAGGCCATTGATAAGGCCAAAAAACAGATGGAAAAAGCGGCCAGGGAACTGGATTTCATTGAAGCTGCCCGGTTCCGCGACGAGATGTATGCCTTCCAGGAATTGCTGAGCAATAAAGAGAAGGATGATTAGCAGTTAAATACAGCCCAAAACAAAAGCGGGGCTACCTTCCGGCAACCCCGCTTCACGATCAAATTATTTTTCTACCCCAGGTATGTCTTCAGGAGTTTACTTCTGGAAGTGTGGCGGAGTCTGCGTATCGCTTTTTCCTTGATCTGACGCACGCGTTCGCGGGTCAGTCCGAATTTTTCGCCAATCTCTTCCAGGGTCATCTCCTGACAGGCAATTCCGAAGAACAGTTTAATGATATCCCTTTCCCTTTCGGTAAGTGTGGCCAGAGCCCTGTCCACCTCACGGGAGAGAGATTCATTGATAAGGGTGTTGTCTGCATTGGGTGAATCATTATTCACCAAAACATCCAGCAGACTGTTGTCTTCACCATCGACAAAGGGTGCATCAACGGATACATGCCTTCCCGAAACACGGAGTGTGTCAGCCACTTTCTCCTTTGGAAGGTCCAACGCCAAAGCGAGCTCCTCCGGGGTAGGGGTTCTTTCATTTTCCTGCTCAAATTTCGAGAAGGCCTTGTTAATCTTGTTCAAAGAACCAACCTGGTTCAGTGGAAGACGAACGATCCTCGATTGTTCAGCCAGTGCCTGGAGGATCGATTGCCTGATCCACCAAACGGCATAGGAAATGAATTTAAAACCCCTGGTTTCGTCGAACTTTTCAGCGGCCTTGATCAATCCCAGGTTACCTTCGTTAATAAGGTCGGGTAAACTAAGTCCCTGGTTTTGATACTGCTTTGCAACTGAAACAACAAACCTCAGATTTGCACGGGTGAGTTTTTCAAGGGCAGCCCGGTCGCCCTTTTTGATCCGTTGAGCCAATTCTACCTCTTCCTCAACAGTGATCAACTCTTCCTTACCAATCTCCTGTAGATACTTGTCCAACGAAGCACTTTCCCTGTTGGTAATGGATTTTGTGATCTTTAACTGTCTCATGTACTACTTCTCAAATCAAATTATGAATGGATAAAAAATCTTTGCAAATGTACCTGCTTATTTATCTTTAGTCAATTTAAATAAGGATAATCTTAATTTAACATAGGGAAAATTTACATGCCAAAGGCATAATAGGACCGTGAACCGCTTCTGTCCACTCCTTCAATGATAACTCCTCCTTCCGAATCTTTAAGAATTGCTGCAATATCATTAACACTGTCAACAGGCTTTTTGTTTACAGAAGTGAGCACAAATCCTTCCCGGATTCCCACATTCCTGAATTTCCCTTCTTTGACAGATTTAACTTTAAGGCCACTTTGTATACCAAGATGTTGCTTTTCACGCTCCGACAGGGGTTCAAAGCTGGCACCCAGTAAGTCCAGCACATCCTCTTTCTTCACGATTTCCGTGCTGCCTTCAAGGTTACGTAAAACCACGTCAAATTGTTTCGCTTTGCCCTCTCTTTGGATAACCACGCTTACTTCCTGGCCAGGTCTGTATCTGGAAATAGCCTCCTGTAACTCGGCCGAACTGTTCACCCTGGAGTCATCTATGGAGACAATCACATCTCCTTCCCTGATCCCGGCCTCTTTGGCTGCTCCATCCGAACGTACAGAGCTTACATAAACCCCG
>JAYEOJ010000199.1:0-3901 GCA_034722835.1 Bacteroidota bacterium
CAACTTCCACCGCGTTTTCAGGTACTCTACGGTTTCCGTTTCGAATCTCTCTTCATGCCTGTGACAGCAGTCAGAGTATTCCAGTTCACAGTCCGATCCGAAGATCGGGAGAACAGCATCAATACCCGATTAGCTGCTCGCGTGACTCATGTTCACACTACCAGGTTGCCCTGGTGGCTAATGAACTTAATCATTTAAAGAACTGAGTGGCCTTTTATCGCTCACTTGATAGAACCAAAAGTATAGGCTTTATAGCATTGCTGCAAGAAAAAATCCCTGAAGAATTGAACATTGAATGAACATACTTTATTAACAATTAGTTAATCACATGTTAATTCAAAATTCCATCTACTTATTTAACAAGCTCTTACACCAGCATCATTTTTCAGGGAGCTGTTGAAATCTACAGAGGTATTCTAAAATAATGTACCAGGAGAAATGTGTTCACAGGGTTCGATCATACGAGGATCTGCTGGATCTGCATGTGGGGAGGAGAGTTTCGGCGTGACAGTATAGGCCTTTAAATCAGACTCTTCATAAGGAAGTAATATATTTTTCCTTTTTAAAAGTGAAGGTTCTCCGGAAATCCATTCCTTTTCTAACTCCTTATTTAAAATTACCGGCATCCTTTTTTTGGTATTGTGAATTTTTTCCATCAATGGGTTTGCTTCGCATGTAATGATGGAACAGCTTTTCCATATCTCACCATCGACGGGATCTCTCCAGGTAGCACAAAGACCTGCAAAAACAAAAGGATCCCCGCTTTTCAGAGAGATAAACCAGGGAATCTTTACCTGATTGACAAGCTGCCATTCGAAAAAACCTCCTGCAATGATCAGACAGCGTCCCCTGTTCAATGCTTCTTTAAAGGATGGTTTTTCATGCAATGTTTCTGACCGGGCATTGTAGGTTCCTTTTCGGATGCGCTCGGCTTCTTCACGGTCACGGCTCCAGGCAGGGATCAGTCCCCACTGCATTAACTGGACCCGGGTTGAATCTTCCTGGGCAATTACAGGAATCTTAGGATTGCTGAATGCCCTGTAGAAGTAATTGAAATCAAAATCATAAAGTGCGGAGCTGTCCACCCTGAATCTATCCTCAATGGCTCTCCTGCTCAGATGTATTTCAATGGTAAAGCACAAAATGGTAATGGTTATTGGTTAATAGGCAATAATTAGTGGTCAAAAGGTTAATGGAAAAGTTAAAAGTTAAACATTTTTTGAATATGATTTGTTAATTGATGGCACACTTCAGGATGGATCAGCGAAACTCCATATTGCCCTACTTTCCTCTGAGTGTTTTTCTCTTCCCGGGGGAAGACATGCCTTTACATATCTTTGAGCCCCGTTACAAACAACTTATTGATGAGGCCCGCACCCTGGGCATTACCTTTGCCGTTCCCTTTGTAATCGAACAGGAAATACAGGAGTTCGGATGCGAAGTCAGGTTGAAAGATGTGGTGGCGGAAAAAGAGGATGGACATATGGTCATTGTTGTTGAATCTGTTGCTATCGTTGAAATTACCAGTTATGACAGGCAGCTTGAAGGGAAACTTTATGCCGGGGGGACCGTCCGTCGGCTCCCATGTGATGATCCCGTAGTAAGCCAGGAGCTTTTGGATTTGATCACCAGCTACAGAGAATACTATGATCAGGAATTTCTCAGCGGTTCCGGCTCCGAACCTGTTTCCCGAAAAGATCTGATCATTGCACTGAACCTCTCATCAGATGAAAAGTTTAAGTTCATATGCATGCCCGATGCAGAACAACGAGAGGGTTTCCTTGCAGGACAGCTGCGCTACCTAAGTATGATCAGAAGGCAGGAGGCTCTTCTGGGCGATGACTTTGGCTTAAACTGATCCGTTTCAGACGTTCCATATCCTGTTTCAGCCCTGCCACGGTTCGAACCAGCTGGTTTTCCGGGATTACCGGTTCGGGGATTTCATGGCTTATAAAGTGAATGAACTTCCAGATCTCCCTGATCCCGTTTACATGGATTTCATAGGGCTCGTAAAGCGGATTCAAAGAATACAGAATCACTTTACCCTCCTCCTCTATCCTGTTTTCAATGATTTTGAAAACAATCCCCTCATCCATGGTCAGCACCACACAAGCCTCACCGGTCTTCAGCTCTTTCCAGTCCACCACATATTCGCCGGTGATCCAGGCCTTCTCCGGTATGGGGAGCATGGAATCGCCCTGAAGCTGGAAGGTCCTGTATTTCTTTTCCCCAGAGAGGAAGGGAAGCTGAAACACCTGCAGTTCACTGATGTATTCCGGATCGGAAAAGCCATTGGTATATCCTGCCTGGGCTTTCACGGGTACCAGTTCGATGTTCTCCCGGTCATGTTCATTTACTGTAGAGGCTAGCACCCGCAGGTTTCCACCCCTGAGGAATACATCTTCTCCATGTTCCAGCTGGCGTAACTGGGTCTCACTTAACTTTGACAGATCCACCTTTAGCAGGGTGTCAACGGCAATATTATAGTAATCCGAAAAGAGAAGGAGCACATCCAATCCGGGCTGCGCCACCCTGTTTTCATAACCACTTAAAGTGGATCGCTTCATTTGAAGCTTTGTAGCCACTTCATCCTGTGTGAAGTTTTTACGTTTTCTCAGCAGTTTAATATTAGCATCAAAATACATGTTAAAATAGTATGAATGGTTGCAAAAAACAGTTTAGATGATTATATTGTAATCACAATAATGATTATATTCTAATCAAAGATAGAAAAAAAGTTAATACGAACAAAGTGAGCATAACACGAAGTGTAGTGCATATGGATCTGGATACATTTTTTGTATCCGTGGAGCGCATAATGAACAGCGGACTTGAAGGAAAGCCTGTGATCATTGGCGGGATGTCGGATCGGGGTGTGGTATCCAGCTGCAGTTATGAAGCCAGACAGTTTGGAGTGCATTCGGCCATGCCCATGAAAATGGCACGATCACTCTGCAACGAGGCCATTGTAATCAGGGGGGATATGGATGCTTACAGCAGACATTCCAGAATGGTTACCGATATCATTGCAGAAGAGGCTCCCATGTATGAGAAGGCATCCATTGATGAACACTACCTGGATATAACGGGGATGGATCGCTTTTTTGGATGTATGCAGTGGACCCATGAACTGAGGCAGCGTATTATCAAAGAGACAGGTCTGCCCATTTCCTGCGGGCTTTCCACAAATAAAACAGTTTCAAAGATTGCCACCGGTGAGGCCAAACCCAATGGGGAGATTGAGATTCCCGGCGGTAATGAGAGGGGCTTCCTCTCCCCTCTTTCCATTCGAAAGATCCCCATGATCGGAAACCGCACCTTCCACCTGCTGCGTTCCATGGGAATAGCCACCATCGGCACCCTGGGGCAGATTCCCGTAGAGATGATGGAGAGCCTGCTGGGAAAGAATGGCCTGGTGATCTGGAAGAAGGCCAATGGCATTGACCCCACTCCCGTGGTCCAGTATTCCGAACGGAAATCCATTGGGAGCGAAAGAACCTTTGAGCGGGATACCATGGATATGGCAGGCTTGCACGACCTGCTTACCTCCATGGTGGAGAAGCTGGCCTTCCAGTTGCGTAAAGAGGAAAAACTTACCTCCATTGTGACCGTTAAGATCCGTTATTCAAATTTTGACACCCACACCCTGCAGAAACGAATTTCCTACACCTCTTTTGATCATGTGCTGATGCCCGTTGCCAGGGAGCTGTTCGATCGTCTTTACCAGCGTCGCATGCTGATCCGCCTGGTGGGAGTCCGCCTCTCAGGACTGATCAGGGGTGTTCAGCAGCTGAACCTGTTTGAAGATACCCCGGAGATGGTGCATCTTTATCTGGCACTGGATAAACTACGCAGGCGCTACGGTTCTGATTCGGTTAAAAGGGCCAGTGGCATACAGCTT
>JAYEOJ010000200.1:0-3890 GCA_034722835.1 Bacteroidota bacterium
ATGATTTCCGGTTTGGCTTCCACAGCCCTGTGCGTGGCCTCCACCATCGACTCCACAATATGACCATAGAGTTGTATCCCCATGGGACGCTCGTAATCGAATATATCAAGTTTCTTCACACTCTTTGCGCCATCCCTGATGAGTCCGTCCGACGAAATGAACTCGGTGTACATCACATCGGCTCCAAATTTCTTGCACAGATATCTGAAGGAAGGATCGGTGATGTCCTCCATGGGTGCAAGAAAAAGGGGCTGGTCTCCCAGATCAAGGTCTCCTATGTGCATGGTGTATAATTAATATAGGAACTATACATGCAATTTGTTTTCTTTGTGCCTTTAGTTCGCAGCAAAATTACAAAAAAACATGCCGAAGAGAGCATTGCTTGCCGGATTGAGACCTGCTGAGAAGTTTCTCTTCTCCGTGGTGATCCTGTTTATACTCCTCCTCGTCTTCCAGTTCCTGGCCGCCTTTCTGGCCGCATGGATTTATGGTTTTAGCGTTTCTGATATCCTGGCACTGGGAACTTACGAGGACCCCAAATATGTGGCAGCATCAAAATTAATTCAGATGCTGGGCTCTGTGGGAACCTTCATCGTTCCTGCTCTTCTCTTCTCATATCTTTTTGAAGGGGATCTCTTTTCATTTTACAAGTTCAGGAATCCAACCGGCATGACTCCCATGTTGCTGGTCATCCTGATGATGGTCTCGGTCATTCCTTTTATCAACTACATGGCCGAAATTAATATGAAGATGGAGATACCTATCAGGGCCCTGGATCAGCTGCTTCGCACTCTTGAGACTACAGCGGAAGAGATGATGGTCGCCTTCACAGCTACCAAGAGTTTCTGGGGGCTTTTGGTGAACCTGTTGATGATAGGGGTGATTGCAGCGGTGGGTGAGGAGCTAATATTCAGGGGGCTGCTGCAAAGCCTGTTAAGCGATATGATCAAGAATATCCATGTGGCCATCCTGATTACCGCCCTGTTTTTCAGTGCCTTTCATTTCCAGTTCTTCTCCTTCTTGCCGAGATTTGTTCTTGGCCTGATACTGGGTTATATGATGTACTACGGACAGTCTATCTGGTATCCCATCCTGGCCCACTTTGTAAACAATGCCATGGGGGTTATCTATTACTATTTTAATTCCAGGGGAAGTGCAGACGACATGCTGGAGGAGATTGGCACAAGTACACTGATTCCTGTGGCGGCAGTAGTCAGCCTGGCCCTGTTTCTGCTATTCGCAGTGCTCTGGTATTACCAGGTAGGAAGATTTACTTCCCGACCTCCTCAATCCGGGGAGATTGAAAAAGGGTAGCATTGTTTAGTTCATTCTTACGGAATACATAGATCAGTCCGTATTCGGTAGCCTTTTCCCTGCGCATTTCTTCGGGAAGATCCCCATAAGTGTGTTCAACTTCGTTCCAGATCTGCTGGATCACACCATCGACCTGTGAGCGCCATTTATTCAGCTGTTCCTGGGCGCGCTGACTCCGGTCTTTCAGGCTTTTCTGATAGTTGTGATATTCCATGAATTTGTCAAAATGAACCTTTACTATAGCAATGGTGGGATTGGTAACCGGATTCTTTCCTTTGTTGCGTCTGCTTTGTTCCCCCTTGATCAGTTGTTCTCCCCACCAGATCACATCCTCTTCAGTAGTCAGAGGGGGTACTTTCTTTTCTTCATCTCCCATGGCGAAATAATTCCTTGTTTCAGGAGACATATCACCTCTGGCGATGGCCAGATTTACTACCTGGATAAAGTGAGATATATAAAGCTTTACCTTTTTCAGTCGCTTCTGGTATTCTTTGTTCTTTTCTGCCTGCAGATTCAGTGAATTTCTGTGCTCACTGATGGCATTCTCAAATTGTGGCAGCACCTTTTGCATATTCCGGAATGAGCCCGCACTGAATGCGAGCTTAAATGGAGGAAGATCTTTTCCTTTTCCATATGCCGACTTAAGAGACTTCAGCCTCGCGGAGTCAGTGTTTGGTAAACGGCGATAGGGCATGTTAGTAAAATTGTTGATAATAGGTTGATAAATGACTTCCGTTCTGCGAATATATGGAATTCATATAGCTTTCCAAGACTATTCGCATTTTTTTACGCTTTGGTTATGAAAAGGTTACAAAACTGGAAGATAAGTACGTTTTGACGGGCGATTTTTCTCTGTTCAAGCACGAATTCAGGGCAGGTGAAAAAAAACTATGGGGATAAATCATCCTGTTTATGGAAAATTGGAGCTACTTTTATTTTTCAAGAGAATATTTAACGAAAAACAGAGCTTACTATGTTTGCAAAAGAGGTATACTGGCAGCGGAGAAAGATGCTGCGTGAAATGTTAGGTGAAGGACTGATCCTGATTCCCGGGAATGAGGAGAGCTCTATGAATTACCCTGCCAATTACTACCACTTCAGGCAGGATAGCAGCTTCCTTTATTTTTTCGGGATCAATAAACCCGGTTTTTACGGGGTGTGCGATCTGGTCCAGGATCAGGATACCTTGTATGGTGATGATTTTGGCATAGATGATATTATCTGGATGGGAGAACAGCCCCGGGTAAGTGATCTGGCAGCAGAGGTGGCTGTTGAATCATCTGCTTCACTAAGCGAGCTCTCAACATTCCTGAAGCAGGCAGTAAAGTCGGGCAGGAAGATTCATATTATGCCCACCTACCGGGGCGATCAAGATATGAAGCTGGGGCAATTGATGGGAGTGGCAAGCGAAGAGGTAAAGCAATTTGTTTCCCAGGAGCTGATCGCATCAGTGGTAAAGCTTCGCTCCATCAAGGATCAATACGAAATCGGCGAAATTGAAAAAGCAGTGGAAGTGGCGTGGATTATGCATACCACAGCCATGAAGATGGCCTATCCCGGGAATTTCGAGAGGGAGCTGGCCGGTGCCATTGAAGGGATCGCTCTGTCGCACGGCGGACCGGTATCCTTCCCGGTCATTTTAAGCATGGACGGGCAGACCCTGCATAACCACTATCACGGCAATGAGCTAAGGGAAGGGCGAATGGTGGTCTGTGATGCCGGTGCTGAATCGGACATGTGTTATGCCAGCGATATTACAAGAACCTTTCCGGTGGGAGGTAAATTCTCCAGTCAGCAGAAAGATATCTATAACATCGTATTAAAGGCCAATACGGAAACCATTAAGGCCTCTGCCCCGGGACGGACCTACAGGGAAGTGCACCTTATGGCAGCAAAGATTATTGCCGGCGGATTAAAAGAACTGGGCCTTATGAAAGGAGATCTGGATGAGGCTGTGGCTGCCGGGGCGCATGCATTGTTTTTTCCGCACGGACTGGGACATATGCTTGGTCTTGATGTACACGATATGGAAGGGCTGGGTGAAAATAACGTTGGTTACAACGAAGTCCTGAAACGAAGTGACCAGTTTGGACTGGCCTACCTGAGGCTGGGTCGTGAACTGGAACCCGGTTTTGTGGTCACCAATGAACCCGGCTGCTATTTTATCCCGGCGTTGATCGACCAGTGGAAAGGGGAGAAGAAGCATGCACAGTTCATCAACTACGATCAGGTGGAAAAGTACCGGGGATTTGGCGGCGTAAGGATCGAGGATGATGTGCTGATTACCGATACCGGAAGCAGGGTCCTTGGAACACCCATTCCCAAAACTGTGGAAGAAGTGGAAGAAACCATGAAGGGTTAATAGGACTCTTCATCTTCCGGTTTTGGGAAGTGACTGAAGAGAAATCGTTAGTGTGTGATCAGAATACTGCCTTGTAATATACCCTGTTCAGTCTTGCAATATTGGTGAGTGTGATTCCCTTTGGACATTCAGCTTCGCAAGCACCCGTATTGGTGCAGTTCCCAAAGCCCAGTTCATCCATTTTAGTTACCATGCTCCGTACCCGGTTCATGGC
>JAYEOJ010000201.1:0-3884 GCA_034722835.1 Bacteroidota bacterium
TTTCATAGGCCACGCAAATGGTCCGGGCCGAACGGGCAAGCAGCCGGTTGGTCACCCCGGCATAGGAGTTCTGCTCCTGGATCAATATGGGGATCCTTTTCCTGGCTGCCGCTTTCAGTATGGGGCCACTGGCATAACCGCCCACACCCACAGCAAGATCAGGAGAGAAACGCCTGATGATCCTGCGGGAACGGTTCATGCTCACTAAGAGTTTATAGAAGAAGGTGACATTTTTCAGTGTAAGCCTGCGCTGGAATCCTGCCACCGGCAATCCTTCAATGGAATAGCCAGCTTCAGGTACTTTTTCCATCTCCAGTTTACCCAATGCACCTACAAACAGAAACTCCATACCCGGATTCTTCGCTTTCAGTGCATCGGCGATGGCGATGGCAGGGAACACATGTCCGCCGGTTCCTCCTCCTCCGATCAGGATACGATATGTCTGTTTCTTATGCATTCACTTCAAATTCGGTGCGCTTCAGATTTTCGCTCTCTTCTTTCAGTTTTTCACTTTGCTCTTTCAGTTTTTCACTTTCCTCCTGCAACTTCTCAGCCTCTTCTCTTGCCTTTTCACTGGCATCTTCCCTGGTGCCCCAGCTCACCGACAGAATCATCCCGGTGGCCATGCTGGTAAAGAAAATGGATGAACCACCCATACTTACCAGGGGGAGGGTCTGGCCGGTGACCGGCACCAGTCCCACTGCCACGGCCATATTCACAAAGGCCTGCAAAACGAGCCCCATGGAGAGGCCAAAGGCCAGGAAGGCTCCGTAGGTACTTTTACTTCGGCGGATGATCATTCCTGCCCTGAAGAAGAGCCAGAGGTATAATGCAATCACCAGGATCCCACCAATAAGGGTTCCATATTCTTCAATGATGATGGCATAGATAAAATCGGAGTAAGGATGAGGCAGCAGATTCCGCTGGGTGCTGTTTCCAGGTCCCTTTCCGAAGAGTCCGCCCTGCGCAATCGCCACCTTGGCCTGGTCGGCCTGGTAGTTGTCTCCTTCTCCATCCACATAATTCTCGATGCGGTTCTTCCAGGTGGCGATCCTCCCCTCGCGATCGAGCAGCAATGCTCCACCTATAAAAATTGACAGGGCAAAGATCCCTGTGAATACCATCAATCCCAGGTACCTGAGAGGGATTCGTCCAACGAACATCAGGCAGAAGGCAGTTACAAACACGATTGCCGCTGTAGAAAAGTTAGCCGGCAAAATCAGGGCACAGGTACCGATGATGGCCAGGGAGATCTTTCCGAACACCCCTTTAAAATCCTTGATATTGTTCTGGTTCACAGAAAGGATCTTAGCCACATACATCACCAGGGCGATTTTGGCAAAGTCGGAAGGCTGTATGGTAAGACCGGTACCCGGAATCTGCAACCAGCGGGTGGCCTCATTTATATTGGTCCCTGCAATCAGGGTAATAATCAGCAAGGGGACGGCCAGGTAAAGAGCAAAGACCGATACCCTGCTGAAAATGCGGTATGGAACCAGGTGAACAAAGAATATGATCATCACTCCCAGCAGGATGAACTTTAGCTGGCGAAACAGGTAGAAGAAGGTATTCCCCGACCGGTGCTGGTAGGCCAGCGATCCGGTAGAGCTGTAAACCGACAACAGGGAGATTACCAGGAGGATCAATACCACCATCCAGATAATCCTGTCTCCTTTTATATACCTTCTTATCTTCATATATTGCCTGTCAAAGACTCCTTACTGCATTTTTAAACTGTCGTCCCCGATCTTCAAAACTCTCAAAGAGATCAAAGCTGGCACAGGCAGGCGACAGAAGCACGGTCTCCCCATCCCTGGCCAGGTAGTAGGCAGCTTTCACCGCTTCTTCCATATTCTTGGATTCTACAATGGATTCCACCTTTCCGCTGAAGGCCTTCATGACACGTTCATTATCCTTACCCAGGCAAACAATGGCCTTTACTTTGTTCTCCACCAGATTGTTTAATTCGCTGTAATCATTGCCCTTGTCCACTCCCCCGACGATCCACACCGTATTGCCTTTCACACTTTCCAATGCATACCAGGTGGAATTTACATTGGTGGCCTTGGAATCATTAATAAAGTTGATCCCGTGTACCTTCATGACGGTCTCCAGCCTGTGTTCCACACCCTGGAAATCCATCAGTGCTTCGCGGATCACTTCATTGCGGATCTTCAGAACGTTTCCGGCAATGCCAGCAGCCATGCTGTTGTAAGTATTGTGTCTTCCCTTCAATGAGAGTTCCTGCACAGACATGCTGAAATCCACGTCATCAAATTCGATGTGTAGCTCCTCATCATTCTCAACCCAGGCCACATCTTTCTCTTTTTTCTGATAAGCGAAAGGAAGTTGTTCGGCCCTGGTTACTATTTTTTCCAGTTCCTTGATGGTGATCTCATCGTCGGAGCAGAAGACAAAATATTCTTCCTCGGTGAGATTCTGAGTAACCCTGAACTTAGAATCCACGTAGTTCTGGAAATTGTAATTGTACCGGTCCAGATGATCGGGAGTGATATTCAGCAGAATGGCAATGTCTGCCTTAAACTCGTACATCCCGTCCAGTTGAAAACTGCTTAGCTCCAACACATAGTAATCATAGCCTTCGGTGGCTACCTGGTACCCAAAGCTGCGACCCACGTTTCCTGCCATACCCACATTCAGGCCGGCCTTACGCATCATATGATGGATAAGCGATGTGGTGGTGGTCTTCCCGTTGCTACCGGTAATACAAATCTTTTTGGCATTGGTATAACGCCCTGCAAACTCAATTTCAGAGATAATCGGTATCTCCTTTTTACGAATCAGCTTTATAATGGGAGCACTTTCAGGAATCCCCGGACTCTTAATTACCTCTGTAGCGTTGGTAATCAGGCGCTCAGTATGCCCCCCCGATTCATAAATCACCTGGTACTCGTCGAGCATCTCCCGGTAAAAAGGTTTGATCTTTCCGGCATCCGAAACAAAAACATCAAATCCTTTGGAACGAGCCAGGATGGCTGCTCCCGTCCCACTTTCACCTGCACCGAGGATTACTATACGTTCTCTGTTTTCCATAGGGTTTAGTTTATTTTATTATCTCATTTTCAGGGTTACAATTGATATGACCGCCAGCATGATTCCCACAATCCAGAACCTGGTCACTATCTTGGGTTCCGGGTAGCCCTTCTTCTGGTAGTGGTGATGGATGGGTGCCATCAGAAACAATCTCCGGCCTTCGCCATATTTGAGTTTGGTTCGTTTGAACCAGCCGACCTGCAGAATCACGGAGAGGCTTTCCACCAGGAAAATCCCGCAAAAAATGGGGATCAATAACTCCTTGCGGATCACCACGGAAAAAACTGCAATAATCCCTCCCAGGGCCAGGCTCCCTGTATCGCCCATAAACACCTGGGCCGGATAGGAGTTGTACCAGAGAAAACCGATGTTGGCCCCGATAAATGCTGCGGCAAATACCACAAGCTCACCTGCATTGGGGATATGCATAATATTCAGGTAGTTGGAGAAAATGGCGTTGCCCGACACCCAGGCAAACACGGCCAGGGTCACTCCGATAATGGCCGCCGATCCCGTGGTGAGTCCGTCCAGACCATCCGCAATATTGGCCCCGTTGGATACGGCTGTTACGATGAAGATAACTGCCAGAACAAAAATGACCCATACCAGGTGGTCGGCATATTTTCCGCTGAACCAGATCAGCCAGGAATAATCGAACTCATTATTCTTTACAAATGGAATGGTGGTTAGCGGGCTCTTGTGTTCCTGGACAATGTAAAGGTTCCCGGCATCGTCCACCTGCATTTCTTCGGTCTTGTATTCGTTAAAATTTTCCTGTGTGATCTGGATGCGCTCACGGATCATCACATCGTCGCTGAGGTACAGGGTCA
>JAYEOJ010000202.1:0-3876 GCA_034722835.1 Bacteroidota bacterium
TGGAGTGAAAACAGATGGTGGGTATTGGGCCTGGGATGACCTCACCGATGGGCAGTTGGGAACCGGCACCTTAGTTTCCGGATATCCCGGTGTATCCGTTGAATCTGACTACGCCCTTCTTTGTGCTGGAAATAGATTCTCTGTTGGTATAAAAAAGGATGGAACCCTGTGGACAATGGGACTCAATGATGTCTGTCAGCTCGGAGACGGGACTACCGAAGAAAAGCACATTGCTTCTCAAATAGGTTCCGGATTCTCCACTGCCTCAGCAAGCTATTCACAAGCCTTTGCCATAAAACCCGATGGGACGTTGTGGGCCTGGGGTTATAATCATGTTGGACAATTGGGTGACGGAAGCACTACTACCAGAAATACCCCTACGAAAATTGGTGATGACTTTAGTGAAGTCGTGGCCAGCGAATTTCATACATTGGGAATTAAATCCGATGGTACCCTTTGGGCCTGGGGCAAAAATGACTACGGGCAACTTGGAGATGGGACAATGGTAAATCGAATGGAACCTGTAAATATTAAATCACTTCCCAGGGAATTCTAAGAATGCACCCACTGGAGGGCAGCTTTCCGCTAAACGGTCACTCAGGTGGCCTCCTGAACCGGAGGGTTTATTCGTTTCCTACATTTCCTGGATTTTCAGGTTCCTGAACCATACGGCATGCCCGTGGTCCTGGAGTCCGATGTAACCAGTTTTGGGTACATCCTTAAAGTTGGGATTGATTCCAGGGAACTTGCTTTTCTCAACCATCGCATCCCACTCAGGGGTCCAGAGATGAAATTCCATGGTAATTACTCCGTCCAGTTTAAAGACAATGGTTCCCTCGTAGGATATGATCTCGGCTGAATGCCACTCCATGGCACCTTTATAAAGTGCCGGATCGGAGGCGATCATGTCATAGAGACTTCCTGCCCTGCGGTTTCCATCCACACCAAGCTTATTGTCAATGTGGCTACTGTTGTTGTCCAGTATCTGATACTCCGGTGCGGTATACCAGATCTTGTGCTCATCCGACTCTTCGCCCAGAAGGAAGATTCCGGAGTTTCCACCTTCTTCGATCATCCACTCCACCTTAAAGTGAAAGTTGGTAAACTGCTTGTCGAAGATGATGTCTCCTCCAAACCCGGCTTCTCCTTTACCGGAGTTGGAGCACTTGATGGCTCCGTCTTCAATGGACCATCCCTGAGTAGGAAAGGTTTCTAAACCATATCCGCGCCATCCGTCTGTGGTCTTACCATCGAACATCAGGATCCATCCTTCTGCTTTCTCCGCTTCGGTCAGAGTATTTGGAGCTGCTACCGCTTCGGCCTTTACCTTGGCAGTTTCACCTTCTTTCGCTTCTTCCTTCTTGGGGGCGGAATTACAGGCCGACAGTCCCAGGAAGAGAACAGCAATAAACAGATAAAATAGTTGTTTCATCAGATTTTTATTTAAAAAAGACTATCCCCGCAATTGCGAGGATAGTCGATTAAAATTAATTCAAATTGATTAAGGCATGGGGGGAAGTTCCCATCCGCCTTCTCTCGGAGTGTGCTTCACCAGATCCTTGGCAAAGTCCTTGGCTGAGAATTTTGGGGTCCTGTCCTTGTCGAAAGAGGGATGTCCATCCTTGATTGTGAATCCGTCCTTGATTACCATCTCCAACTTTTCATCATCGCCAATGTTAGTAAATTCCATCTTCTCTCCATCCCATTCGAGCTCCTTGTTAAGGCCCTGGAGACGAACAGCATTCACACCCATAACAACCATTTCGTTGAACGGCCCTGCTTCACTGAAGGGGGATGCAGTCTGAACACGGTTTTCGGGACTTTCCTTACATGCTCTTACCCAGTCCATTTCATGGCTGGTCTCAACACGGCGCCTGAATTTTGGAGCTTCGGGCTTCCTGCCTGAAAGCAACCAGGGATTCACACCGTAGCAACCACAAACCAGGGTGTCCTTCGTTCCGTGGAACAATACACCACCACCGGCATCGTTCATGCTCTTGCCTTCTGGCCAGCCTTCTGGTTTCATGGGCTGCAATCCACCATCAAACCATGTAACCTCCACCTCGGGAAGAGCTACTTTCGGCATATTATCCCTTGCAGGATAAGTCAGCTTCACCATTTGAGCAGTGGGAGCACATTCGGTTAGCAGGAGTGTAGAGCTACCCTGAACCTTGGTGGGATAGTTCAGCTTCAAACCTACGAATACCGGGTGCAGGATATGGCATGCCATATCGCCAAGGGCACCGGTTCCGTAATCCCACCATCCACGCCAGTTCCATGGGTGATAGATGTGATTGAAGTCTTTCATCTCGGCCGGACCGGTAAAGAGATCCCAGTTCAGGGTCTTGGGAACCTTATCCGCCTTATCAGGTATATTCAGTCCCTGGGGCCAGATGGGACGGTCGGTAAAGGCTTCCACCTTGGTAACCTCCCCGATCTCGCCATTGGCAATCCATTCACAGACCAGGTTTACACCTTCGCCTGAAGAGCCCTGGTTCCCCATCTGGGTGGCCAGCTGGTGCTTATCGGCCAGGTTGGTGAGTAGCCTTGACTCATATACGGAGTGAGTCAGAGGCTTCTGAACATACATATGCTTGTTCATAGTCATCCCGTGAGAAGCTATCAGTGCATGCGTATGGTCGGCAGTGGCAACAACTACAGCGTCGATCTGATCAGCCATCTCATCATACATCTTTCTCCAGTCCCAGTACTTCTTAGCATCGGGATATTTCTTAAATACTCCTTCTGAATATCCCCAGTCCACGTCGCAAAGGGCCACAATATTCTGATCCTTGATGTTCCGGAGGTTGGAATTACCCATGCCACCGATACCCACAGCAGCAACGTTCAGCTTGTCACTGGGAGCAGTGTGTCCCATTCCGCTAACCACATTGCTTGGAAGAATGGTAAAACCTGCCGTTGCAGCGGCCGTAGTTCCCACAAAGGTTCTACGAGAAACTCCACCCTTTTTTTCTTTACTCATAATAGTTTTGATTTAAGTTAGGTATTTTGTCTAAGTTGAAAAATCGCATTCCAATTTACTAATAATAATCCATAGTTAAAATTCTAAAGCATCGTTTCATGGGGGATCCGTACATCGCTGACAGGCAATTTAGAATCCTTTTATGTAAACCTTACACAAAGCATTATTTTTCTGGCATTTCAGAGGGAGAGATATGGAGGAATTCCCTACATTTAGTGATCCTAACCAAACTATCATCATGAAGAAATCCAAAAAATTTACCCGCAGGGAGTTTGTGGGTACAACAGCAGCTGCCACAGCATTCACCGTTGTTCCCAGGCACGTACTGGGAGGTGTGGGCTATACGGCACCAAGCGATAAATTGAACATCGCTTACATCGGTTGCGGAACCCAGGGGATCCGTGAGATGGCCCCCTTACTCAAAGAGGAGGATGTTCAGATCACCTCTGTGTGCGACCCCAATAAATTCACCACCGATTATGTGGATTGGTCCCTGAATGGTATTCGTAACATTATGCGCCGCACCCTGGAAGATTCAGAATGGGGTAGTGGTCTGGATGGCATTCCCGGAGGACGTGATCTGGGGAAGGAGCTGGTGGATAAGTATTATGCCCTGAAGAGCGGACAGGGGAGTTACGACGGGTGTAAGTCCTATAACGATTACAGGGAATTGCTGGAGAAGGAAACCGATGTGGATGCCGTGAAGGTTATGACGCCCGATCACCTGCATGCTGCAGTTTCCATTGCTTCGCTGAAAAATGGGAAGCCTGTGGTGATTCACAAGCCCATCGCAAACCGCATGAAAGAGGCCCTGCTTACCATTGATACGGCCAGAACGACAGGAGTAGGATCTCACCTGCTGGCCTGGAGTCACAGAAGCGGACTGGATGTGG
>JAYEOJ010000203.1:0-3862 GCA_034722835.1 Bacteroidota bacterium
ATCGATCCAGATAACTCCAATTATATACTGGCAGCCCATGATGGAGGAATCTCTGTCTCCTACGACAAAGGTGAAAACTGGCGGAACCTGATCAAAGAGCTTCCACTGGCTCAGTTCTACAACGTGGAATTCGATAACAACGAACCTTTCAGGGTATATGGCTCCATCCAGGACCACCATAGCTTTTATACCGAGGTAGATATGTCCAGGGGCAAAGACAAGGTAAGGCCCACCGAATGGGAATACACCCTGGGCGCCGAAGGGAGTACCCATGTGGTGGATCCCAGGGACAACAACTCTATCTATGCTTCCCTGTTCTACGGGAAACTGGCCAGGGCCACTGTGGAAGAGTATCCCGAAGACATGGAGTGGGTATTGCCTGCCACTTTCCCGGAAGAACCGGAATTCAGGGGACAATGGATGGCCCCCACCCTGCTTTCCGATCACAATCCGGATATTGTTTATCATGGCGTTCAGTATGTTCTGAAATCAATCGATAAAGGTGGAACCTGGGAAAAGATCAGTCCGGACCTCACCTACAATGATCCTGAAAAGCAGGGAGATATCTCTTACCAGACCATCAGTGCCCTTGAGGAATCTGTTTTCAATCCCAAATTGCTTTATGCGGGTACAGATGACGGAAGGCTCTGGAGAACCAGGGATGGCGGCATAAGCTGGGAAGATATACGAAAGGAACCCCTGCCGGTAAGGTGGATCTCCAGGATCGTAGCATCCAGGTACGATTTCGGTACCGTTTATGTCACCCAGACCGGACGCAGGGATGATGATGTCGCAGTTTACCTATGGCGATCCACCGATTTTGGAAGTACCTGGGAAGATATCTCAGCCAACATCCCAGCCGGACCGGTTAATGTGATCCGGGAAGATCCTGAAAAGAAGGACATCCTTTACCTGGGAACAGATGTGGGAGTCTACGTTTCGAAGGATGTGGGGAAAAGCTGGGAGGTGCTGGGCGACCTGCCATGCACCTATGTACATGATCTGGCCATCCATCCCCGTGAAAATGTGATTATAGCTGCCACCCACGGACGCGGCATGTTTGTCCTGGATGCCGAACCGGTGAACCAGGATGAACCAGAAGAAAATGACACCAATGACTAATCGTAAAACATTCTATATGTACACCATCTATCACAATCCCCGATGCAAAAAGAGCAGGGCCGGTTTGCAGTACGCCACTGAAAAAATGATGGAATTCCAGGTTCGGGAATACCTGAAAGAGCCTCTTAGCGAAGCTGAACTGACCGCCCTGGTCATGAAACTCCACGTGAAACCCAGGGAATTGGTACGGACCCAGGAGGAGGTCTACCGGAAAGAACTTAAAGGATTGAATCTGAATGATGAGGAGTGGATCAAGGTGATGGTCGAAAATCCCAAACTGATTCACAGACCAATTGTGGAGGGTAAGTACAAAGCCGTAGTAGGTGATCCTCCTGAAAACATCGATCTGCTCTAAGCAACCTTTTAGCTTCGCTTTTCGTACTAAGGTATAAATGCGAAGATCATGAAAAAGCTCCCACTGATCCTTATTCTGATGATCCCCCTGTGTTTCTTCTCCTGTAAGAAAGATACAGGGCCATACATCCAGGTTAAGAACATTGAGAATCTGATCTACGAAGCCATCAGTGACTTCCGGACCGATGAAGGGGAAAACGGCCCCTTTGTACACCAGTATTTCATAGTTAGTGAGGCACAGATATACTCCTATAAAATGGCCAACGGTGTGGAGGAGGTAAACACCGATGGCCTGGATGTGCACTGGGACGCCCTGCTTGAAAAGTATAGCTTTTATAACCTGAACGCATTGGTGCTTCTGACAACATCAAGCAATGAGGATGAAATTCTCGATGAGCTGCTTCTGCTGGACAATGGCGAAGCCACCCTGCTTGAAGATGTTACCCAGTGCGGAGTAGGTGTGGAATCCGATACAGAAGGAAACAATTACATTACCATTCTTCTGGCCAGAGCCGATTCATAATTGACTCTCCTCGTATAATTCAATATGTTTCCAAGAACATTTTTTTTTCCTGCTTCAGCTTGATTCTGATTGAGTATATTTAACTCAAAATATACCGATCATGAAAACCAGGATTGAAAAGGATACCATGGGTGAGGTGAAAGTCCCCGCCGATAAGTACTGGGGCGCACAGACCCAGCGTTCAAAAGAGAATTTTAAAATTGGTGACGGGCGGATGCCCAAGGAGATTGTCCAGGCTTTTGGCTACCTGAAAAAGGCGGCTGCAGCCACCAATATGGAGCTGGGAGTGCTTTCGGAAGAGAAGGCAAACCTAATCATGGATGTGTGTGACGAAATCATCGAAGGCAAATTGGATGACCAGTTCCCGCTGGTGGTATGGCAGACTGGCTCCGGAACACAATCCAATATGAATGTTAATGAAGTGGTGGCCAACCGGGCCCATGTGATTCAGGGAAATACCCTGGGTGAGGGCGATAGGTTAATCCACCCCAATGATGATGTGAATAAGAGCCAATCATCCAATGATACCTTCCCTACGGCCATGCATATTGCTGCCTATAAAATGCTCACCGAAATAACCATTCCCGGTGTTAAGGACCTGAGGGATACGCTTAAAGAAAAGGCAGATGCCTATATGAACGTCGTGAAAATTGGCCGTACCCATTGGATGGATGCCACGCCACTAACCCTGGGACAGGAGTTTTCAGGATATGTGAGTCAGCTGGATCATGGACTGAAAGCGCTGATCAACAGCTTGGATCACCTTACCGAACTGGCCCTGGGCGGAACGGCTGTAGGAACAGGCATCAATACGCCTGAGGGCTATGCCAAACTGGTGGCCAGAAACATTGCCCGATTTACCGACCTTCCATTTATCACAGGTTCCAATAAGTTTGAGGGGCTGGCAGCTCACGATGCCATTGTGGAGACGCATGGTGCATTGAAGACCCTGGCCGTAAGCCTGATGAAAATTGGAAATGATATCCGCATGCTGGCTTCCGGTCCGCGCTGTGGTATTGGAGAGATCATTATCCCTGCCAACGAACCGGGTTCCTCCATCATGCCGGGAAAGGTAAATCCCACCCAGGCAGAAGCACTGACTATGGTCTGTGCCCAGGTTATGGGAAATGATGTAGCCATCAACATTGGTGGAAGCAATGGTCATTTCGAGCTTAATGTATTTAAGCCGATGATGATCGCTAATTTCCTGGAATCGGCACGGCTCATTGGAGATGCATGTCTCTCCTTCAACGAAAACTGTGCGGTGGGGATTGAGCCCAACCAGGATCGTATCAAGGAGAACCTTAATAATTCCCTGATGCTTGTCACCGCTCTGAACACCCATATCGGATATGAAAAGGCAGCTGAAATTGCTAAGAAAGCTCATAAGGAGGGAACAACCCTGAAAGCAGCTGCCCTGGCCCTGAAATACCTGACAGAAGAGGAGTTCGACGAGTGGGTCGATCCCTCCAGGATGACCGGCTCATTGTAAGTATTCAAACTCTTACTTACCAACAATATTTCCACCCGGGATCAGCAATGGCCCGGGTGCTTTGTTTACACAATGTTAATCATGATTAAAAACATTGTTAAGATGTTCACAAAGTAGTTTCTTTGTACTTCAATTTTAGCTTATCATGAAAGAAGGGAGCAAACAATTGTTTACCGACTTCCCGGAGATCTCCACCTCCACGTGGGAAGAAAAGATCAAAGCCGATCTGAAGGGTGCTGACTACCAGAAAAAACTGGTATGGAACAGCGATGAGGGCATTCCTGTGAAACCCTATTACCGGCAAGAGGATCTCATCGGACTGGAATACCTGGAAGGGATCGGGAGCTACAGGAATTTATCCGGTGCATCCA
>JAYEOJ010000204.1:0-3846 GCA_034722835.1 Bacteroidota bacterium
GTCATTTCTCATTAAATAAAAGAAGAGAGGAGACAGGACAACAACATAAATGAATATATTGGCCAGGAACCATAGGTGACTTACCTGGATCGAGTAAACGATGTCCTGATTATAATACTTTTGCCATATGAAAAGGTGTAATGGAACGATGCAGAAGATGCCAAACACAAAAGGCAGGAGAATTCTCCTGGTCCGCTCCAGGATCAGCTGTTTCCAATTCCTTTTCCTGATGGCAAAACAAACCCCCATCCCGGAGACGAAAAACAACAACGGGATCCTCCATATATTGAGCATCGACAAAGGTTTCCACAGGAAATCAATGGCTACATCATTTTGAATGAATCCGATGAATACGCCCCAGGGCAGGAATACAAAACCAATGTGATACATGATGAGTAATCCAATGGCAATGACCCTGAGCCAGTCTATATCGTATCTTCTTTCTGTTGTTATCATCTCTTCTTGTTTTAATAAATTCACCTATTGCAGCAATGCAGCAATCTTTGGACGGGTGGCCTCCACATAGGCATAATCCAGCTTAAAGCCCAGAGGTCCCAGGTCCTTGCTCATCTGATCGTAAAAAGGTTTGACATCAGCAAATGGAGCCATTACTGACTGTTGCGCTGTAGAACCGTAGTTATTTAACAGCGTTTTATCAGCACCATTTGCCAGCAGCATCTCTACGATTTCCAGCCTGCAGAGAAAGGCAGCCGAGTGAAGAGCTGTGGATCCTTCATTGTTCTTCAGGTTTACATCAGCCCCAGCCTCAATCAAGGCTTTAGCTATTTCAGTCTTCCCAAAGACTGCAGCTGAAATCAGCGGTGTGGAACCTACGGCAGGTTCTTTGTCATTCAGATCTGAACCGGCTGCAATATGCTGCTTTATGGCATCCAGATCACCCAGGAGGGTAGCAGCATGGATATTCATGTTCGGGGGTTCAACTGCAACCTGAGAAGCCTGGGCTTCCTCAGTTCCACTGCTTGACTTGTCCTGCTTACTTCCACATGCGGAGAGTACCAGGATCATTGCAACTATCATTAGCGTGTTGCTTACTCGTCTTAAATCTGATTTTTGTGTTTTCATTTTTTTTGGTTTTGGTTTGACAATCTTTGTTGATGTAAAGGTCCGGCAAAGCGTGATGCAGCTCCAATCAATGATGCGGCAGATCATATCAAGTTTGAGGAGGCAATAGAAATTATGACGAAAGCATATAAATTATGACGCAAATGCCGAAGTAATTGTATATTTAACAGCGTAATGCAGGATTCTTCTTACATAGAAAATGATTTTCTGAAGAAGATCACGGCCATCATCGAAACCAACATCTCCAACGAGAATTTTGGTGTATCGGAACTTGCCCGGGAAGCCGGGATGAGCCGCTCCAACCTCCTCCGAAAAATAAAATCACAAACCAATTTATCGGTAAGTGTTTTTATCAGGCAGGTACGCCTGAGCTTTGCTATGGAGATGCTGAGGCAGGAGGACCTGAATGTTTCAGAAGTCTCTTTCAATGTTGGTTTCAGCAGCACTTCTTATTTTATCAAATGCTTCCGGGAGCATTATGGCTATCCTCCCGGGGAAGTGGGGAAAGGTGAATCGGGTGGTTCGGGTGAAGAAAGGAAAGTTTCCCCGGGTTTATCTGGATTCTTCCAGGAGCTGAAGCGCCGGAAGGTGGTGCGGGTAATCACCATATATGCAGCGGCAGCCTTTGTGATCCTGGAGCTTATGTCCATCGTGGTGGAGCCCCTTCAACTTCCTGAATGGACCCTTACCATGGTTATTGTGCTGCTGGTTATTGGTTTTATAATCGCCGTGATCCTTTCCTGGATCTACGACGTCCATCCCGAGGGTGGATGGGTAAAAACCAGGCCCGATCGTCAGGAAGGAGAAGGCACGCGGCATATTGAATCGAAGAGTTGGAAAATTGCCAGCTACATCAGTTTCATTGTTATTGCCGCTTTGATCGTACTACAGTTCATGACCCGTCAGAACCAGGTTCAGCTAAATACGGAGCTTGAAAAATCCATTGCCGTCCTGCCCTTCAAAAATGATAGTAACGATTCCACCAATATCTATTTGATCAATGGATTGATGGAATCTCTTTTGGATAACCTTCAGAAAATTGAGGACCTGCGGGTCATCAGCCGAACCTCGGTGGAGAAGTACCGGAACAATCCGAAGACCATCCCTGAGATCGCCAGGGAACTGAATGCCAGCTACCTGGTGGAAGGAAGCGGGCAGAAGATAGGTAATCAGATCCTGCTGAACATCCAGCTGATAGATGCTTCCACTGACAAACATCTTTGGGCTGAGCGATACAAAAGGGAAACCGGGGATATTTTTGAATTGCAGCTGGAGGTGGCCAGGAGCATTGCAGAAGCCATTGAGGCCATCATTACTCCGGAGGAGGCCGCTCAGATTGAGAAACTACCCACAGCAAATGTGGAGGCTTATGATTATTTCCTGCAGGGCCTGGACTACTTTCAGAGGGAAACAAGGGAAGGCCTGGAAGAAGCCATTCCGCTATTTGAGAAGGCCATAGAGCTGGATCCGGACTTCGCACTTGCCCATGCCGACATGGCAATCGCCTATGCCTTTATGGACATATACCAGGTTGAGCAGAAATATTCAGAACAAATTGACTTTTATGCTGACAGGGCTCTTTTATTAGATCCCAAGCTTCCTCAAAGTCTTATCGCCAAAGCCACCTACCACAATCTCAGGGAAGAATATGAACTGGCACTTCCCTATCTTGAAAAGGCCCTGGAATACCACCCGAATTCCTCCCTGGTGATCAATATTCTATCTGATTATTATAACCGCTTTGTACCCAATACGGAGAAGTACCTGGAATATGCTCTGATGGGAATCAAGCTGGATATTGCGGCTCACGACTCCACGGAGGCCAGTTACATATACTTACATCTGAGCAATGCCTTCATGCAATCCGGATTTGTGAATGAAGCAGAAAAATACATCGAACTCTCCCTGCAATACAGCCCGGAAAACTACTACGCAAAACTCTTGCTTCCCTATATCCTGCTGGCTGCAAACGGGGATCTCCATCAGACCAAAGAGCTATTATTAAAGCTGCTTGAAGAGAATCCGGGGAATTATGACATCCTGAAGGAACTCGGAGTAATTTGCTATTTCTTGCATGATTATGAAAGTGCCCATGAATATTTCATGAAGATGACGGACCTGGCTGAAGCAGATGGCATGGACCTGTACGAAGGTGAAAAGGCGAAAATTGGACTGATATTGTCCAAACTTGGCAGAGAGGAAGAATCCAAAGTTTATTTCCGGGAATATCTGGATTTTGCCGCAAACGATCAGTCCATATACAAAGACCTTAGCCTTGCCGCATATTATGCCTATATGGGCGAAACCCAGAAAGCCATTGAACACATGGATCTGTTTTCCGAGCAGGAGAAGTATCCCTACTGGTACATCCTGTTTCTTGGAATGGACGATCCCTTATTTGAAAATGTGAAAGAACTGCCAGAGTACCAGAAGATACTTCAAAAGATCGAGCTCAAATTCTGGAAGTATCACAAAGAGATTAAAGATACCCTGAAGGAGAAAGGATTGCTTTAAAAAAGTTTGTAACCTCTGGATACATGTTGCGTCATATGAATGAACGCTCCTTCGAATCAACCGCAACACTAGCTACCTATGATAAAAAATTACCTTCTAACTGCCTTCCGGAATGTGCTTCGCTATAAAGGCTTTTCACTGATCAATATTTTCGGTCTATCCCTGAGCATGTCTGTGTGCATGGTGATCATTGTGGTAATTCAGGACCAGTACTCCTATGATGACATGCATTTGAAAAAAGACCTGATC
>JAYEOJ010000205.1:0-3839 GCA_034722835.1 Bacteroidota bacterium
CAGAAATCACAAGTGAGGTGATGGATATTATAAGAGGGCTTAGTTATTAAATCTTTAATCACCTAACTATGAAAATCCGGGATATTCTGTTCTGTTTCTTTCTTATCCTGCCCCTGTTCTTTTTCGCCTGTACTACTCAGACTCCTGAACAGTCCACAACAGAGGTACTGCAATACACGGAGCAGTACCGTCCGCAGTTTCATTTCTCGCCCGATTCTATGTGGATGAACGATCCCAACGGAATGGTCTATTATGAAGGGGAATATCATTTGTTCTATCAGTTCCATCCGTATAGCAAAGTTTGGGGACCCATGCACTGGGGGCACGCCATCACAAGGGACCTGGTCCATTGGGAACACCTGCCCATAGCCCTGTATCCCGATAGCCTTGGGGCCATCTTTTCCGGCAGTGCAGTCATCGACAGGAACAACAGCTCAGGCCTGGGAAGCAGGGAGAATCCCCCCATGGTGGCCATTTTCACCCATCATAACCATGCACTGGAAAAGGAAGGAAGTAATCTTTTCCAGTACCAGAGCATTGCATACAGCCTGGACAAAGGCAGGAGCTGGGCCAAATACGAAGGGAATCCTGTTCTGAACAATCCGGGGATCCGGGATTTCAGGGATCCCAAGGTAAGCTGGTATGCGAAAGCCGAAATGTGGATCATGGTTCTTGCCGCCCAGGACAAGGTTATGTTCTACTCTTCACCCGACCTGATCGATTGGACCCTGGAAAATGATTTTGGAGAGCAAACAGGGGCCCATGGAGGAGTGTGGGAATGCCCTGATCTCTTTCCTCTGGAGGTCGATGGGGAAGAAAAGTGGGTCCTCTTTGTAAGCATCAATCCCGGCGGGCCCAATGGCGGATCGGCCACGCAGTATTTTGTGGGTGAATTTGACGGAAAAGAATTTCACAATGAAAATCCGGGAACAGAACCATTGTGGATCGACCATGGAAAAGATAATTATGCCGGGGTTACCTGGTCAGATATTCCGGAGGATGATGGCAGAAGGATCTTCCTGGGCTGGATGAGCAACTGGCAGTATGCCAACCAGATCCCCACTGAACGATGGAGAAGTGCCATGACCCTTCCCAGAGAACTCAAGCTGGATCACGACGGGAATGGCTATTTGCTTCGTTCTGTTCCGGTGGTGGAAACTGAAAAGCTGAGAGGGGAACGGATTGAGCTTGAACCCGGACCTGTAAAAGGCAGAAATAACGTGGGGCCCAACTTTGATAGTGCTTATCCATTGTATGAAATTGACCTGGTATTTGAGTATAATCCCTTAGACGAAGAAACTGAATTCGGAATCGTCCTGGAGAGTACGAATCAGGAGCAATTGATCGCTGCATTTAATACCCGGACCCGGCAGGTATTTATTGCCCGGAATGCATCGGGCAAAATAGATTTTTCAGAGCATTTCCCGGGAACCCATTCGGCACCATACCAGATTTCAAAAGAGGGAGAGATCAGGTTCCATGCATTTATCGACGTCTCATCCATTGAACTTTTTGTAGATCAGGGAGAGCTGGTAATGACTGAATTATGCTTCCCTGAATCCGGATTCGAGACGATACACCTGTATTCCAGTGAAGAATCTGTTAGCCTGAAGAAGGGAGAAATTTACAGCCTGAAGCGCACCTGGTAGTATCAGATCCCCATTTGTTAATAACTCCATGGGGATTGTTAAATTTTCACCTCTGAATTGCCTCCTGAGCAGGTCCTACCCATTAGGATAGACTTTTAAAAATCCTGAACTTTATGTTGGAAAACTCTTATGGATCAATAGGGTTTGGCGTGGTTATTGCATCTTGTATTTACGGATCAGATGTTGTAAGCATATTTTATTGAAAAACTAACAGGGTTGACGCATCCTATTTAGATTAAAGTTGTCTTTTTAATATAGTCATAGCATAACAAGTAGTAAAGTGAACTCACCGTACACTATCATATTAGGAGCCGAAGGCGAACTGGGAAGGGCCCTGGCCCGCGAAGTTGCCCGCAAAAGATGCAATCTGATCCTTATCTCTACAACATCCATTGATCTTCAGCGATTCGCCATAGGTTTGCAGCTGAAGCATGATATACAGGTCAACGCCATCAAACTTGATCTGGCCAACCAGGATGAGATACATGCCTTCATAAAAAACATCAAGGATCGATATGAAATAAGGGCCCTGATCAATAATATTACCTGTGACTGGTCCAGGGGAGAAAACAAATGCATTTCAGAACTTTCCAAAGGCGATTTTCAGACGCGTTTCAGAGGAGCTGCCCTGCTTACCTGGAGTCTGCTTCCGCAGATAAAAAGCCTCTCCTCTTCCTTTATTCAGCATGTCATTCCGTTCCCTTTCAGGAAGGAACATTTCAGTACCGACCTGCAACATTCGGTGGCGAAAATGTATGCGTTTACCAAGGAACTTGAGGAAGGTCTAAAGAACTCCGGTGTTTCAGTCAGCATGGTTCACCCTGCCCCCATTAAAAGTATCGTTCAGCAGATGGAGAACATCGGCAGGGTATTCGAAGAGGATATTCAAACCCTTGAACCCGCATTGATTGCCAGAAAAGCCATCAACGGGATGCTGAAAGGCGACCGTTTGATTATTCCAGGACTTCGCAACAAGATCCTCTTTTATCTGAACCGGCATGCCACCTCCTGGTTCAGAGCCGTTGAAGAGTCCTTTGATTCGGGTCTTCAGCCCTCTATGTAGCCAGATTTTACTGGCTGCTTTATTCCCTATTCATACCGGAGCGACATACCTGGATTCTGACGGCTTGCCCTGATGGCATGAAAGCTAACCGTGGCCAGTGCAATAATAAAGGCCAGAACACCTGCCACCAGGAACACCCAGTATGGAATATCAATCCGGTAGGCAAAGCCTTCCAACCATTTTTTCATGGCCCACCAGGTAAGCGGCCAGGCAATGATATTGGCAAGTAAGACCCACTTGGTGAAATCCAGGGAAAGCAACCTGAGTATGTGATTGGTAGTAGCCCCGTTAGTTTTCCGGATTCCAATTTCCTTGGTCCTTCTTTCCGCCATAAAAGAGGCCAGACCGAACAGTCCCAGGCAGGATATAAAAATGGCTATGGCCGCAAATATATAGAGCAGGGAACGGGTCTGTTTTTCATTGTTGTAAATGGCCTCGTAATGTTCATCCAGGAACTCATACCTGAAAGGGATCTGCGAGACCTGTTCCTCCCACTGTGCTTCAAGTAACTGCAGTACCTTGCCATTATCTTTTCCATTGTACCTGATGCTCATGTACCGTGGAGTGGACCAACCCGCACTACCCAGAAGCATCATACCCAGGGGTCTTACCTCTGCGTGTTTCGACTCCCAGTGATGATCTTTTACCACTCCGATCACCTCATGGGGCAGCTCCCGATCATTCCACAGGTAAAAGGTCATTCCAATGGGATCAGTAAGCCCAAGATCGCGGACGGCGGTCTCGTTCAACACAAGCTTTGTCGTGTCCGAACCGAATTCTTTCGAAAAGTAGCGTCCTTCCACCATTTCAATACACATCACATCCACATAGCTCTCATTGGTTATGGTAGCGTTTAAGGAGAAATTAGCATCCACACCCTCGGCCCCGAATCCCCAGTTGGTGTTCTTGTCCCCCGGTACATGGGAGGAAAGAGCCACTTCCTCGATCTCAGGAACTGCTCTGAGTCTATCCTGCCATGTTTCCAGATTATCCACGTAGTGAATATCGGGCACCAGGATGACCTGTTCCTTGTTAAAGCCCAGGGATTCATCCATAATCAGGCTTACCTGCTTCTGGACCACAAAGGTGGCAGCAATAAGAAATATGGCCACGGAAAACTGGAAGAG
>JAYEOJ010000206.1:0-3821 GCA_034722835.1 Bacteroidota bacterium
CTTGAGCATTGTTCCAGGGAGAAGGCCGGTATCGGTATTGATGGCTGGAAAGAAGCTGACCTCTTTGTATACGAGGCCATTGTCTTTGGCGAAGAAAAGAAGAAATGAGCGGGGGAGCCTATCATCTGACCTCCATAGGGATCCTCCTGCTGATCTCTTACGCGCTGAGCCTGGTGATGGTTCGCACCCGGCTTCTGATCAGGCAGCAGCACCGGAAATTCTGGAACTACCTGCTACTTCTTTTCTTTCTTTCTACTGCACTGCTGGGCCTTCTGATGGTTGTCAAGGTCAATTACAAGCTGGATATACAGTGGATCGAAGAGGCAATGCAATGGCACGTGGATTCCGGTATCGGATTTTCCCTGGTGGCCCTGTTCCATCTCTTCTGGCATATCAGCTACTTTACAAGACCACAGGCACACGAATCCGGTTCTGATCAGAAAGATGAACTATCCTGGAGCCCCTATCTCTCCTTTACTCCCCTGCGGGAAAGGACCTTCTTTCTGTTACTGGGATACATCAGCATCATGGCCCAGCTGGTGCTTCTCAGGGAATTTATAAAGAGTTTCCATGGAAATGAACTGGTTATCGCTGTCTTTCTTGCCATCTGGATGATTCTCACTGCCCTCGGGGCCTATACCGGCACTGCCTACCGGTTCAGGATAACCCAACAAAGGCTATTTGGGCTCCTGGTTATAATGGGTGCCCTGCCCCTTCTGATCCATCTCTTGCTTATCCTGGTTAACAGGTTCTTCTTTCTTCCGGGCTTTCAGCCGGGGATGATCGATTCATTTATCTGCATGCTGCTACTTACTGCCCTGTTTGCCAGCGTTTCAGGCTTTCTTTTTGGCTTTGTCTCGAAGGCCCAGGGCACACATGAATCGGGAAGCTCCCATTACCGGCTGGATTCGCTTGGATCGCTGACCGGGGGAGTTTTTTTTGGTCTGGTACTGGTTCATCTTCTGAACAATTTCCAACTGCTGACACTCCTCTTCCTGAGCACCACCCTGGTCGTATTGTGGGTTTTCAAGTATCCCCGGCGAGCTGGTCTGAAGTACCTGCTGATCCTTGTGGGTGTATTTCTATTTGCTTCAAGTCTTGTTCCGAAAGCTGGAAATCTCGTGGAGGAACTGAGGTACAGGCAGGAAGAGCTGGTACTGTATAAGGATACCCCTTTTGGAAACCTTAGCATCACTTCCAGGGATGACCAGGTGACCGCTTATCTGGATGGAAACCCGGTCATCAGCTCGGCCGACCTTACGGTAGCTGAAGAATCCGTTCATTTCCCGGCCCTTCAACATGCCCGGCCAAAATCGTTTCTCCTGCTGGGTGGTGGTTTGTCAGGCAATATTGCAGAAGCGGCAAAATACAATCCCGAATGCATCGATTATTGTGAAGCAGACCCATGGATATTCAGGCTGGGAAAGGACTATTTTGCTGAAAAGCTTCCGGAAACATTGCATTTCATTCCCGAAGATGGTCGCCGCTGGCTGATGGAATCTGCCAAGCAGCAATACGATGTTGTGGTATCATCGGCCAATGATCCGGTCACCATCGGATGGAACCGCTACTTCACCCTGGAATTTTTCCGGGAGCTCAGCAAGCATCTCTCTCCCGATGGGATCTTTTGCATGCAATTGAGTGCAGCCGGAAACTATGTTAACAATCAGGGTACCCGTTTATTAAGCATCAATTATCACACCCTGAAGGAGGTTTTTCCACATGTGGTACTTGTGCCCGGAACATCCACCTATTTCCTGGCTTCCCAGGTTCCCCTCTCGCTGGATTTTCCTTCCCTCCTGGAACATCATAAGATTCAGACCACCTATGTGCATCCCGATTACCTGGATGCGATGCATATACAGTTCGACAGCGATCAACTGACCCAGCGCATTGTCAATGAGGAGGCCCTGATCAACCATGACCTCCGTCCCAGTCTATTTTTTGCCAGCCTGATGGAACTTGAATCCCGGATGGGGCAGCACTCCATGCAAATTACAGGGATCATCTCCACCTTGCTTTTCTTATTGTTATGGCTGCTCTACCCGCCAGTCAAAGCGGCCATGTATATTACCGGTTTTACCGGTGCAGGGATTCAGATCCTGCTGATTATGGTTATGCAGTCGTTTTATGGCTATGCCTACCTGGTGGCTCCCATGATGATCACCGTTTTTATGGGAGGGATTGTCTGCGGAACACTGCTATGGAAACGAATCTGGCACAAAGCATCCATGAGTGGACTGATCAGTCTTGTGGGAGGGATGACTCTGCTATCGGCTGTTGGCTTCCTTCTGTTAAGGATGGAGACCCTCTTTGATTTCAGGCCTGGCGGACAGGTGATCCTGGGAATACTCAATTTTGTACCAGGCATGCTGGTAGGCGCCCTCTTTGCCATGGCGGTGAATTTAAATGTGAAGAGTAGCCAGAACAGGGCTGGAATGCTCTACAGCGCTGACCTGACAGGGGCTGCTCTGGGAACCCTCATTCCTGTTATGTTTCTGCTCCCCTTGACTGGTGTGCTGAATACCTTTATATTGTTTTGTGGTATAAATGTGGCCACCGCACTCTGGCTTATAATGCGTAGAACTGAAAAATAGAGCTGATGGATAAGCGGACATTTATAAAAACCGGATTATGCGGAACAGCATGCACCATCCTTACTCCTGCCGGTCTGTTTGCTGAATCAGGCAACAAACCGTGGAAATGGAGCCGTGAAGCGATGTACCAGGTGGAAACACCCAAGGGCATACGTTGCCAGATCTGTCCCAATGAATGCACCCTTAAGGAGGGTGAATTAAGCGATTGCCGCAACCGCAGGGTATATGATGGTAAACTGTATACCATTGCCTACGGAAACCCCTGTGCGGTTCATGTGGATCCCATTGAGAAGAAACCGCTCTATCACTACCTTCCGGCAACAGATGCATTCTCCATTGCCACTGCCGGCTGCAACCTGGCATGTCTCAATTGTCAGAACTGGACCATCTCCCAGTCATCGCCCGAGGAGACACAGAACTATGACCTGATGCCCGCGCAGGTGATAAGCCAGGCAAAAAGATATAACTGCCTTAGCATTGCTTATACCTACTCTGAGCCTATCACATGGTATGAATATCTTTTCGATACCAGTACCATGGCCCGGGAAGCAGGGATCAAAAATGTGTTGGTATCGGCAGGCTATATCAACAGGGATCCGCTGCTTAAGCTGTGCAAGGTGGTGGATGCAGCCAATATCGACCTGAAATCCATGGACGACAACATCTACCTGAAACTGAATGCCGGAAAGCTTGAACCGGTGCTCAATGCACTTCGCACCATAAAAGATGAGGGGGTCTGGCTTGAAATTACCAACCTGGTGATACCCTCATGGACCGACGACCTTGAGATGATAGGCAGAATGTGCGGCTGGTTGGCCCAGAACGGATTCGATGATACCCCCCTGCATTTTAGCAGGTTTCATCCACAATACAAGTTGCAAAGGCTGCCGGCAACACCCTTGAAAACACTTGAAACTGCTAAAAAAATTGCCCTGTCAGAAGGTTTGAAATTCGTATATGTCGGAAATGTTCCCGGAAGCAACGATGCAAATACGGTCTGTCCCAACTGCAATGAGTTACTTGTGGAGCGCGCAGGCTACACCATCAAAACCCAGAAAATCGTAAATGGAACCTGTCCCAATTGTTCTGAAGCAATAGCCGGACACTGGAATTGAACCCTTCCCCACCCCCTGCGTTATACCAGAACAGGAAGCTTTCGTGATGAAAAGGATTTTAATCATATGTAGTATGCTGGCCTTTGTCGCAAGCATGACAGGTCAGGAT
>JAYEOJ010000207.1:0-14471 GCA_034722835.1 Bacteroidota bacterium
TCATCGTAGTCAACCTTTTCGCCACAAAAATAATCAGGGACAGGGGCGTAATCAGGGTCATCAATATCTAATTCATCCCAAATCCAAAAATGTTCGTATACCTCATCACAGGTTCTGTTTCCTCCCTTGTTGTCTCCAGGGATAACTTCAGGAATAACACCATTGTCGCTTTCAGGTATATTTTCCCCCATGTCAACAACAGCTTTCATAACATCTGCAGCACCCACACCTATATCATTATTGGGAATACCGCCTTTTTTTTCGCAGGAAATCAGGCCGATGGCCAGGATCAAACCTGCTACAATAAAATGAAGTTTTTTCATGACTGTCTCTCCTTTTTAGTTAGAATTTCGTTCACTGATAAGTAAAATTACGTCTTCTTTCCTACAATTTCATTTTAACAGCGGTCAATTTGATTAAGACATAGAATCAAATGCCTAGATGGTATTTATACTCCATAGAAAGATTCATTTCCCATGACAGGAAACTGCTTTTCTTGACAAATTAAAAGTTATACCTGATCAAATAATGTATTGATATGAAAAAGATTATGAAGGTAAATCCGTCAAATCCGGGTCTATAGAGAATTACTGTTAAAAAAGCCTCGATTTTTTAACAATCTGGTTCAGGCAGATCCATGGAAGCAAGCCCTATGATGATTTTTTGCTGATAAATAGCAGGGAGAAAAACATCAGGGCTCCGTTTACAATGAGCAGTTCAAATCCAAACTGATAGCCATTGAAGAGCTGCTCAGAGAAGTAACTCAGCAGGAAAGATACGATGGGCGCAAGGATGGCAAGAATGGGTACCAATCGGTCGCGCACCTGCAGCTTTGTAAAGAGACCAAATGCATAGAGTCCCAGCAAGGGACCATAGGTGTAGCCTGCCATACGAAAGATGGCAGAGATTACATTCTCGTCATTGATGGCCCTGAAGAACATAATTGCCAGTCCCAGTACCACGGAGGCACCCAGGTGCACCTGACGGCGGGCCCTGGTCAGTTTCTTTTCTTCCCAATGCTGAGCCTCCAGAATGTCCACGGTAAAGGAGGTGGTCAGGGCTGTAAGAGCCGAATCGGCACTGGAGTAAGCTGCGGCCACCAATCCCAGGATAAAAAAGACTCCCACAATCTGGGGTAAGTATCCACCCGTAGCAATCAGAGGAAAGAAATTATCTGTGGCTTCCGGTATTGCGATCCCCTTAAACTGCGCAAACTGTATCAGGATTGCTCCCAGGAAAAGAAAGACCAGGATTACCGGAAACAGCGAGATACTCATTACGTACATATTTTTTTTGGCTTCCCTGATATTTTTGCAACTCAGGTTCTTCTGCATCATATCCTGATCCAGTCCCGTCATCACAATGACGATAAAGGCTCCACTCAGGAAATGTTTGAAAAAGTGGTTCTCCTTATGCCAGCTGTCAAACACCCAGATCCGGGCATCACCACTTTCCACCACCCTGCCGATCATTTCTGCCAGGGAAAGATCCATGGAGCGGGTAATCAAAATAATTGAGACCACTACGGCAGTTAACATACTGAAGGTCTGTAAAGTATCGGTCCATATAATGGTCTTGATACCCCCCCGGAAGGTATAGAGCCAGATCAGTCCGATGGTCACAATCACCGTTACATAAAAGGGGATGTTCCATGCATCAAACACCGTAAATTGAAGCACATTTGCAACAAGAAACAACCTGAAAGATGCCCCTATGACCTTGGAGAGCAGGAAGAACCAGGTTCCGGTTTTATATGAGTACCTGCCAAAGCGTTCTTCCAGGTAGGTGTATATACTGGTTAGCTGTAGCTTATAGTAGAGGGGCATGAGCACGTTGGCAATCACAAAATAACCCACCAGGTACCCCAATATCATTTGCATGTAAGAGAACTGGCTATCCACCACCCAGCCCGGAACAGAGATGAATGTAACCCCGGAAAGAGAGGCCCCGATCATACCAAAGGCAACAACATACCAGGGCGATTTCCGGTCACCCAGAAAAAAAGAGGCGTTCCCGGCACCGCGTGATGAACGCAGGGAGATTACGAGCAGAAGCAGGAAGTAGGCAATGATAATGGATATGATCAGTGTTGCTGACATGGGCTATGGTGGTTGCAGGTCTGAAGTGAATGGCAAATTTGAATAAAATCGCACGAAGATGAAAATTATAAGTGCTATTTTTGGTCTCACATGCATAACTATTCATCAAAACTACTGGAAGAAACTGTAGAGGAGTTCGCTACACTTCCGGGGATCGGAAGGAAAACCGCCCTCAGGCTTGTATTGCACCTGCTTAAACAGGAGGATAAGGATGTGGAACATTTTGGATCTACCATCCTGAGAATGAAAAAGGAGATCGTTACCTGCAGGGAGTGTCACAATATTTCAGATAGTGAGCTCTGCCACATCTGCGGCGATCCCTACCGGGATAAACAGACCATCTGCGTGGTGGAATCGATCCGGGATGTGATGTCCATAGAGAATACACAACAGTTCACCGGGGTTTACCATGTGCTTGGCGGGATCATCTCCCCCATGGATGGTATTGGTCCGGCTGACCTGACCATTGAATCTCTGGAAGCAAAGGTGAAATCAGGGGCATGCAAGGAAGTGATCCTGGCCCTTAGCACCACCATGGAGGGTGATACCACCAATTTCTATATCTACCGGAGGCTCCAGGAATATCCCCTGAGCATTACAACCCTGGCAAGGGGTGTGGCCATCGGGGACGACCTGGAATATGCGGATGAGGTAACCCTGGGGCGTTCCCTCCTGAACCGGACCTCCTTTGAGCTTACCTTTAAAAACAGCAAACATGGAACTTAAAAAGAACACCTATACCATCAGCGGGATCCCCGTGACCAGCCTGGCCCAAAAGCATGGCTCGCCGCTCTACATTTATGATACTGCTGTTATGATACGGCAGTATGAGCGAATCACTTCTGCTTTTTCCGGAGCCAGGGTAAAAATCAATTACGCCTGCAAGGCGCTGACCAATATCAATGTGCTGAAGCTGTTCCGGGAGCTGGGTTCCGGATTGGATGCAGTATCGATCCAGGAGGTGGAGCTTGGACTCAAAGCAGGATTTGCCCCGCAGGACATTCTGTACACACCCAACTGTGTATCCATTGAGGAAATAGAAGAAGCCATTGACCTGGGTGTCCGGATCAACATTGATAACATAGCCGTCCTGGAGGAGTTCGGAGTCAAATACGGTACGAAAGTGCCGGTGTGCATACGAATAAATCCACATGTACTGGCCGGAGGACATCACAAGATCTCCACGGGCCACATTGATTCAAAATTCGGGATCTCCATCTACCAGATGCCCCATGTGCATCGTATTATTGAGACCAATAAGATGAAGGTGGAGGGAATCCACATGCATACAGGATCGGATATCGTGGATATAGATGTGTTTTTAAGGGCCACCGAAATCATGTTTGAAACAGCCGGTCAGTTCAAGGAACTTGACTACATCGATTTTGGAAGTGGATTCAAGGTGGCATACCGGGCCGATGACATCGCTACCGATGTGGAAGATCTGGGAAAGCATCTTTCAACCCGGTTCAATCAGTTCTGCCAGGAATATGGAAAAGACCTGACCCTGGTTTTTGAACCGGGCAAATTCCTGGTGAGTGAGGCGGGCTATTTTGTGGCCCGGGTGAATGTAATCAAGCAAACCACCTCCACTGTATTTGCCGGGCTCGACACCGGGATGAATCACTTCATCAGGCCCATGTTCTATGATGCCTACCATGAGATCATCAATGTGAGCAAACCGGGCGGAAAAACCCGGATCTATACGGTCGTGGGATATATCTGTGAAACTGATACATTTGGATGGAACCGTAAGATCAGCGAGGCCTCTGAGGGTGATTACCTGCTTTTCAGGAATGCCGGAGCCTATTGCTATGCCATGGCATCCAACTACAACTCCAGGTTCCGTCACGCCGAGGTCCTGGTACATAAGGGAGAGGACCACCTGATCAGGAAAAGAGAAAAAATGGAGGACCTGCTCCGAAATCAGATTGAACTCGACACCCTATGACCAATAATTGTCAAGCATCAACGTTATCATATAAATTCAACAAGCAATAACTATTAACCATTAACTGCGAGCGTAGCGAGCAATGGATCTATCCATTATCATAGTCAACTACAATGTCAGGTATTTCCTGGAACAATGCCTGCACGCTGTGCAACAGGCCATTGGCAAGTTGGATGAGGATGGTTATGATGCGGAGGTATTCGTGGTGGATAACAATTCGGTAGACGGATCAGTGCGCGAAGTGCATCTGAAGTTTCCCGGCATCCATGTGATTGAAAACAATGAAAATGTTGGTTTCTCCAAAGCCAACAACCAGGCCATAGCCAAGTCCTCGGGCCGCTATGTCCTGCTGCTGAATCCCGATACCGTAGTGGAGGAAGACACCTTCCTCCGTTGCATGGATTTCATGGATACCCACCCCGATGCAGGGGCCCTGGGTGTTAAAATGATTGATGGAAAGGGGGCATTTCTTCCCGAATCTAAACGGTCTCTCCCCACTCCTGAAGTCTCCTTTTATAAAATGTTCGGATTCTCATCGCTCTTTCCAAAATCCAGGCGATTCGGGAAATACAACCTGGGATACCTGGACAATAACAGCACCCATGTTGTGGATGTGCTGGCAGGTGCGTTTATGTTTCTAAGAAAAGAGACCCTTGAAAAAACCGGGTACCTGGATGAAACCTTTTTCATGTACGGAGAGGACATAGATCTCTCGTACCGGATCACACAGGCCGGATACCGGAATTACTACTTCCCCCATACGACCATCATACACTATAAAGGAGAAAGCACCAAGAAAGGGAGCCTCAATTATGTGAAAATGTTCTACCAGGCCATGATCATTTTTGCCAGGAAGCATTTTAGTTCCAGGAAGGCCAGGACATTCAGCATGCTGATCAATATGGCCATTTATTTCCGCGCCACATTATCCCTCATAAGACGTTTTGTCAGCCGCATCTACAGGCCGCTGCTGGACGGCTTTGTAATTTACCTGGGCTACATCTTTGTGCTACCCTTCTGGGAACAGGTCCGGTTTAATACCCTGGATTATTACCCACCTCTTTTTCTACGGGTGGTGGTACCTGCCTACATCCTGATCTGGCTGATCTCCCTGTATTATTCCGGAGCATATGACAAACCCATGCGCTTTTTCAATTTTCTGAAAGGGCACCTGGCAGGCATGGTGATCATCCTGGTGATTTACGCCATACTGCCCCTGGAATGGAGGTTTTCACGGGCCCTGATCTTCCTGGGCTCACTCTGGGCCATTATCGGCACGCTGAGCATCAGGGGGGTGCTGCACCTGGCCGGAGTTGCCGATTTTCAAATCGATCTGAACAGGCAGAAGAGAATGGTCATCGTGGGATTGGAAGAGGAAGCCCGCCGGGTAAGCAGCCTGCTGCAGGAGACACAGGCCCGGCCCGAACTTGTTGGTAAGGTCTACCCCTCACCTGATACACAGAGTGAGGAGGGCAATCCGGACTATATTGGTCACATTGAGCAGATCGATGAGATTGCAGCCATCATGCGTCTGGATGAAATTGTATTCTGCTCCAAGGATCTCTCCTCCAGGCAGATCATAAAGATCATGACCCGGCTCATAGGTAGTCCGGTAGACTTCAAAATCGCACCGCCGGAGAGTCTCTCGGTCATTGGAAGCAACTCCATCAATACCTCGGGTGACCTGTACACCATTCATTTCAATTCCATCGGGAAGGAATCAAACCGCCGCAACAAAAGGCTTTTTGACCTTATATCTTCCTTCCTTCTTCTGGCTACCTTCCCGCTCTGGTTCCTCTTTGTAAAGGGCCACTTCAATAGCGTGGGAAACACCCTCTGGGTACTTCTGGGATTCCGTACATGGGTTGGATACCTGAATTCCAAACACCGGGAACAACCCGAGCTCCCAAGGCTAAAAAAAGGCATCCTGAATCCTGGGAGCCACTACCCTCCTGAAAGTCTTAGCCCGGAACGGATAAACGAGATTAACGTGGTTTATTCCAAAGATTACCGTCTCTTCAATGACCTGTTAATAATCACGCGGAACTTCCGGAAGATCTAAAAGGAATTTTTGATAATTTTATCAAAATTGCTTGCTGTATGAGAAGAGTTCTGCTTTCATCCTTCCTGATTTTCTTTCTAGCTCCTGCCATCATATTTGCACAGAGAGATTCCTTGCGTACTGTTTTTCTGGATGCAGAGTCATGGTTCCTCTTTGAAGAGTATGCCGAAGCTCTTCCCCTGTACGAGTCTCTTCTTAAATCAGATCCGGGCAATGACAACCTCAAATATAAAATCGGGATTTGCCTGCTGAACGATCCCTACCAGAAGGACAAAGCGATCCAGTACCTGCTCGATGCAAGTAACAACATCAACCCCGCCTACAAGGAGAACACCCTGAAGGAGAAGACAGCTCCGCCCGATGCCCTGTATTACCTTGGCAATGCCTACCTGGTCAACGAGTTGCTTAACAGGGCCATTGAATCCTACCAGGAGTTCCTGGAGGTAATGGACCACGATGTTTATGATGACGAGCTGGTTAAGGCCCAGATCCAATCCTGCAAAAATGCCCGTCGCCTCCTTACCATGCCGGTGGATATCGATCTGGTCCTGCTGGACTCACTGATAAATACCCGCTATTCCGATATACACCCTGTGGTTTCGGGAGATGGCACGAAACTGGCTTTTGTAACCGGGTTGCCCTTTTTCGACGGGGCATTTTATACCGAAAAGAAGGAGGATGGCTGGTCCTACCCCCAGATCATTACGCAGCTCATGGGATTTGATGCTGATGTCTATCCTGTGGCACTTTCACACGATGGAAGTGAAATGATCCTTTATTATGATGATGACTACATCGGGAACCTCTATTCCACCCGGATGCAGGATGGTATGTGGACACCCGCCACCAAAATGGGAGAAAATATATCCACCAAATACTGGGAATCCCATGCCAGTTTCAGCAAAGATGGCCAGACCCTCTATTTCACCAGCAACCGGAAGGGAACCAACGGGGGACTTGATATCTACATGTCCGAACGGCAGGCCGACGGGAAGTGGGGCGTCCCGGTAAACCTGGGGACCACCATTAACACCCGCTACAATGAGGAATGTCCCTATATAAGTGAAGATGGTCAAACCCTTTATTTCAGTTCCTATGGTCATTACAACATGGGAGGATATGATATCTTCTACTCCAGGAAAAATGAGGATGGCACCTGGGCAGAACCTGTTAATATCGGTTACCCCATTAATACCACAGACGACGATCTCTTTTTTCAGCCCTTTGATAACGGCAATGCAGCATATTTTTCCGTATACAGTCCCAGTGGCATCGGACGCCACGATATCTATTACATGACCATTTATTCGGCCAACAATCCAAGACTCTATTCCGTTAGCGGAAATCTCCGGACAGAAGATGGCCGGGTCGATTCAACCCGTATGGCCATCTATGTAATCGATAGTGACAGCGGTGATACACTTATTTACACATCACCCACCGAGGAGGGAGCATTCGCCTTCCAGCTGAAACAGGGGATCTATGAGCTACATTTCACAGGCGAAGGATATGAGGATCTGATCAGACCCCTTCAAATCACAACTTCTTCAAACAAACAGGGGGTTCCGCTGGAGGACAACATTGAACTTGCTTTAATCAAAGAAGAGATCCCTGAAGAGGAAGTTGAACTGTTCGAAGGCGAAGAGAGCAAAATAAAACTGAAGGAATCCCATGTGGAAGCGGTGGCCGGTGTTCCGCTTGTCATTCCTCTTGTTGCACCCAAAGGAAGTACCATCATCGTAAGAACTTACCAGGACAGCGTATTGATCAGTACAGATACCATTGTGACAGAGAAACGCAGAAGTGAGTTGCAGATTGTTCCTGTACCAGGCAACAGCGAGGTGGAACTGGAGATGTGCGATGAAGATGGAAACATACACCGGAACCGCATCATGGTGGTGGGCAGTACGCCACTGGTGAAAGACAGAATGGAAGAGCCGGCTGCCGGCGAGGAGGGCATGGAAGCTAAGCAAGCCATTGATGAAGATGATGACCTCCAGCTTGCCAAAACAGGTTCGGTTGGTGGAGCGGCACTGCTTATTCTGCCGCTGGCGGAACAGTCCGATGGAGCCCTCCGTGCCGAACTGCTCAGACTCGATTCCACCGTAAGAATCGATTCCGTCAGTGAGGGACCTGTCACTGAAAAGGAGCTATTTGAGCAACTCTATGAAGCGTCCGCTTCCAAAGGATACGATGAAAATGAGGTGGATGCACTTCTTATTGATTTACTTTCGGACGGAAAGGCAGCACTGCTTCTTCAGCAGCTGACAGAACAAACAGATGGTGCCCTGCAGGAATACCTGAAACAGCTGGATCTGGAAGCCGAAGGCATCCGCAGCAGTCAGGACCTGCTGGATCACCTGGAAAAGGTGGCACGGTCCGAGGGCTTTACCATGGACGAGGTCAGACAGGCCATGCTTGATAGCCTGGAAAGCCCGCTGGAGGTTTGCCGCCTTTATGAGGAATTGCTCCGGTCCAGCGAGGGAGCCGCCAGGGAAGTCCTTGAATCACTGGATCTTCGGAAGGAAGGGGTCTATACCATTGAGCAGTTAAAAGAACGGATTTCCAGAGAACTGGAGTTGGAAGGCTTCAGCAATAAAGAGATTGAACAAATACTTGGCGAACTGTTTGGAGATGAAAGCAGCATGGCCTGGGCTCTGCTGGCACTAATCGTTGTTGCCGGAGCAGGATTAATCTGGTTCATTATAGCCTGGTGGAGGCGTCGAAAAAAAGGGGGAAAACAGGGAGATTAAGAACTGTTTTTATAGCTATCTCAATTAAATTTTTAAATTTGTAGTATACACGCTAAATCCACCCGAAATGAGAAGGCTACTCCTGTTCACCTCTTTTTGTCTTCTATCTTCTCTTGTACTGGCCCAGAATGTCAGGGTTGACTTTAACGATGGCGAGTTCTTTCTTGCAGAAGAGGACTACGAAGAGTCCCTTTTTGCCTTTGGAAAAGTCTACAACAAGGGATACCAGGACAATGCATATATCAACTACCGAATGGGTTTATGTCTGATCCATATTCCAGGCAGAAAAACCGAATCGATCCCCTATCTGGAAAAAGCAGAGCAGAGTATATCGACCAATGTGAAATTGGGAAAATATGGTGAGGAGGATGCTCCTCCGGATGCTCTTCTCTACCTGGGCAATGCCTACAGGATCAATATGGAGATTGATAAGGCCATTGAGAAGTACAATGAGTTCTCCGAATACATCGAACCCAAAGATGTAGCCCTGAAGGCCTTCGTGGATCAGCAAATCGTTGCCTGCGGAAATGCACTGGTGGGTACTGCCAGTCCTGTCGAAATTTCAACCGGGAACCTGGGACAGCTCCAGGAAACCCACACCTCGAGATACAATATGCAGGTGTCGGGCGACCTTCAGACCATGGTTTTCATGGGGAAAAATCCCTTTTACAACGGAATCTATGTGGCGGTCAAGGATGGGGATGTGTGGGGCAGACCCATGAATATTACCCCATCGGTTGCCTCTGATGGAAATATGGATGTTGTTGGCTTATCTCACGACGGCAAAAAAATGTTACTTGCTGTTACCGACCAGTTTACAAGTAACATTTACCTATCGGTCTACGAGAACGATCGCTGGAACCCGGCAGTCTCACTGGGCAAACCCATCAACTCCAAGTATTATGAGGCAAACGCCTGCTTTTCACCCGATGGCAAATCAATTTACTTCTCCAGCAACCGGAAAGAGTCCATCGGTGGCATGGATATTTTCCGCAGCGTCCTGCAGGATGACGGCTCATGGGGGGAACCTGTTAACCTGGGACCGGGTATCAATACCATTTTGAATGAAGACGCACCAACCATGACGCCGGATGGCGTACGGCTCTATTTCAGTTCCCAGGGACACAGTACCATGGGAGGATTTGATCAATTCTATTCGGAATTGCTTGAAGATGGCAGCTTTCACGATGTTCCTGTTAACCTGGGTTATCCGCTCAATACTTCCGATGATGACTATACATTCTCACCGGAAGGGGTAACTGAAGAGAATAGCTCCTTTATCTTTGCCCATGGAAAAATTGCAGAATATGATCTCTTCAAATTTGAGATGATCGGTCGCAACCAGACACCCGTTCCCGTTAGCCTGGATGGGAAAGAAGAAGTTGAAGAGGTAGTGGCTGAGGAGATCCCCGAAGCCGAACCGGAACCTGAAGTGGAGGTGACTCCGGAGAAATACTACCTGAGGCCCATTTATTTTGATTTTGACAGCAATATACTTTCCAGGGATGGAATGGCAAAACTGGATATCCTCTCAGCTATCCTGGAGAAACATCCCGCATTAAAGCTCGAAATAACCGGGCACACCGATGCCAAGGGAACCTTTGAATATAACCAGCGGCTTTCTGTTAATCGTGCAAATTCCGTATACAAGTACTTGATTCTTAATGAGATAACAAAGGATCGCATGAAGGTAACCGGCATGAGTGAAAGCGAGCATGTCGCCAGGAATACCACCAGGGATCAGAGAGATGCTCCGGATGGAAGGATGCTGAACCGTCGGGCCGAATTCAAGGTCAGCATCATTGAAGGTGTAATAATCGAAATGGAGAAAGTAGAGATTCCGGACCATTTAAAGCTGGATGAGTAGTTCCCAAACCCTGAAAGGTATGAAGAGACTTCTGTCTTTGGTCGTATTGCTATGCATGATAAGTGTTCCTTTCTTCGCCCAGTCGGCAGAGGAAAATTTCTATGATGCCCTCTTCTTTTATGAAGAGGAGGAGGATTACCTGGAGGCACAGTACCTGTTTTACAACGTGCTTAGTTTTGAGCCTAACAACGCCAACGTCAAATACTGGCTTGGCATGTGTTACAACCATATCCAGGGAGAGGAGCAAAAAGGGATCCCCTATTTCATTGAGGCCACTCAAAGCATCTCAGTGAAGCACAAAGAAAAAAAGTTTTCCGAGAAAAGGGCCCCGCATCACACCTGGTTTTACCTGGCCGAGGCGTATAGTAAGATCAACCAGATGGATGAAGCCCTGAATGCCCTGAATAACTTTAAAAATCTGAAAGACTTTGAATCCAAGTACAATGCACGGATAACGGAAGAAGCTGTACTGGCAGTTGAAAGAGCCAAGATTATCAAAGATGCGGAAATAAATATCCGCGGACTCTATTTCAATGAACCCATCAACAGCACCAGTGACGATTATAACGGAGTGATTTCCGGAGATGGCAGGATCATGGTCTGGGCCAATAGCAAAACCTTCTACGAAGCGGTCTACATGTCCATCAGGCAGAATAATCAATGGGGAATTCCCATCCTGATCACACCCCAGATTGTTTCGGACGGAGACCTGCTACCCACCGGACTCTCCTTTGACGGAACCAGCCTCCTGCTGGTTAAAAGTGATAAAAAGCGAAATAAGGATATCTGGATCAGCACCTTTAATGGCAATGTCTGGAGTCCGGCCGAACCCCTTCCCGGAGACATCAACTCCAATAGCAACGAGGATCATGCCTCATTCAGTCCCAATGGACGAACGATCTATTTGTCCAGCGAACGGAATGGCGGAGAGGGGGGCCTCGACCTGTGGACCTCGGAGAGGGATAGCGAAGGAAATTGGGGAAAGCCGGTAAATCTGGGGAATCAGATCAATACGGATAAGGATGAGACCTCTGTCTTTATGGCTCCAGGCGGGGAACGTTTAATTTTTGCCTCCAGGGGGCATTTTAACATGGGAGGATATGATATTTTCAGGTGTGAACTGGAGGAGAATGGCCTGTGGTCACAAGCCACCAATATCGGATATCCACTGAATACCACCAGTGATAATACCTTCTATGTACCCATTAACAACGGACTGCAGGCACTGTATACCCGGTTCACCAATGAGGCGATCGGGAAACGTGACTTATGGTATGTGGAGATTCTTGATGCGGAAGGCTTTGTGGGAGAAGGACTCACACTTGCCGTGGATCCTCCGGAAATAAGTCAGAAGGATTTTGCTATCATCCTGATGAACCTTGAAACCGGTGAGGAGATCGAAGTACTCTATGATTCCGAAACCGATTCCTTCAAAGCACTGGCTGGCGAAAAATCCAGCTACAAGGTGATCTCCTACAAGCAGAAATAAGATGCCTATCCTGGAGAACCGCAGCATCTCCCTCAGAGCTCCAGAGCCGGAAGACCTGGATCTCCTGTATATCTGGGAGAACGAACCATCCGTCTGGAAGGTTAGCGGCACCCTTACTCCCTTCTCCAGGTATGTACTGAAGCAGTATCTGGAAAATGCCGCACAGGATATCTTCCAGGCCAAGCAGCTCAGACTCATCATCCAGTTGAAGGATAAACACCGTCCGGTGGGAGCCATTGATCTGTTCGACTTTGATCCGCACCACCACCGTGCAGGCATGGGAATCCTGATTGCAGAGCGCTCCGACAGAAGACAGGGCTATGCAACAGAGGCCATTGAAACAATGCTTTCGTATTGCTTTGACGTGCTTCACCTCCATCAGATCTACTGCAATGTTGCTGCCGGAAACAGCGCCAGCATCAAGTTGTTTAAAGAGGCCGGTTTCGAGGAATGTGGAAGAAAGAAGGAGTGGTTGTTTGATGGCAGTACCTACGTAGATGAAATTCTGTTCCAGAAAGTTAATGCTTAGTGCTTAGTAAATCCCCATACGCGGGTATTTCTTTGAGGAAGGTTATTTTCTCCGTCTCAAAATCTAGCTGACAACAGTAATGTTTCAATCCGTTCGTTACCATCAGGTAGCGCACCCTGAAAGCCAGGTTGTATCTCGCCACCTGGTCAAAGGTAGCCTGACTGATGTTTACCTCCGGCGCCTTGCACTCCACCAGTAAGGCAGGATGGCCGGCCGGTTTATGTACCAGGATATCACACCTGCGGCTCAGCTTGTTCAGTTTCAGCGAATACTCGGTCATCATCAGCGAGGCCGGAAATCCCTTCTCCTCCACCAGGTAGCGGGCAAATCGCTGACGTATTTCCTCCTCCGGGGTAAGCTTTACAAAGCGTTTTCGATATACATCCAGCACCATCAGGTCCTCCCCATCGGTTCTGTACCGGAATTCATATGCCGGAAGATTCAGTTTTCGCATGAAATGGATTATCTTCGCATGAGCTTACAATGTAAGAAAGATCGGATGAAAACGAAAAAAGAGATTACTGAGAACTGGCTTCCCCGCTATACCGGTGTTGCAACTGAGGAGATCGGGAAATATATTCTTCTCACAAACTTTAAAGGCTACCTGGATGAATTCTGCGCCATTGGAAATACCCAGGTGATGGACCGTAAAGTGGCCATGCCGGCGGCCACCTTCAACGGGATCACCATGATCAACTTTGGTATGGGCAGCGCCAATGCAGCCACGGTCATGGACCTTCTGGCAGCTGCCAATCCTAAAGCAGTGCTGTTCCTGGGTAAATGCGGGGGCCTGAAAAAGAAGAACGAACTGGGCGATTTCATCCTGCCCATTGCAGCCATAAGGGGGGAAGGAACCTCCGATGATTATATGCCTCATGAAGTGCCTGCCCTGCCTGCCTTTAACCTGCAGAGAGCCGTATCCACCACCATCCGGAACCGGAAAATGGACTACTGGACCGGTACGGTATACTCGACCAACCGGCGGGTATGGGAACACGACAATAAATTCAAAAAATACCTCAGACAGGTGCGAAGCATGGCCATAGATATGGAAACAGCCACGCTCTTTACAGTGGGTTTTGCCAACGGGATCCCCACGGGAGCCCTGCTGCTGGTCTCTGACCAGCCCATGATCCCGGAAGGGGTAAAAACCCAGGAAAGCGACAAGCTGGTCACTGAGAATTTTGCAAAGCTGCACCTGGAGATAGGAATTGATTCCCTGCATGAGATCATCGACCACCGGGAATCGGTGAAACACCTGAAATTTTAAGTGCAAGGGGAATGAGCTACGAGCAGTTGATCGCTGATCTGAAGAACAAGGTCTACAGACCGGTATATTTCCTGTGGGGAGAGGAACCCTATTACATTGATCTGGCCACCGCATTCATTGCAGGCAATGTGCTCAGCGAGGCGGAACAGAGCTTCAACCAGACCATCCTGTACGGGAAGGACTCCGAAGCCGGACAGGTATCGGACCTGGCCCGCAGGTTTCCCATGATGGCCTCCCACCAGGTAGTGGTGCTAAAGGAGGCCCAGGAGATGAAGAGCTTTGCCGACCTGATGCCCTATATCGAGCAGCCGCAACCCTCCACCCTGCTGGTGATTAACTACAAGTACAAAAAGCCCGATAAGCGCCAGAAGATATTCAAACTCCTGGAGAAACAGGCCGTCTGGTTCGAATCAAAGAAAATGTACGACAACCAGGTGCCGGGATGGATTAC
>JAYEOJ010000208.1:0-3803 GCA_034722835.1 Bacteroidota bacterium
GGGAGGCTGCCCTTTACCTGTCGCGGATTGCCCTGGGCGAAACGTATTATACCTTTTTTGGCTGTATTGATCCTACACTGATGAAATAAAATTTGATGGTTTCTGAGATTAAAAACCTGGATAAACTGTGCATTCACACCATTACGACAAAGCCTCTGGGCTTTGAAGTCGCCTGTGCAAAATATGCTGCGCTGGGAGTGAAAGGGATAAGCATCTGGAGAGATGCAGTAGCCGGACTGGATCCCCGAACTGTTGTCAACTGTTTACGAGCCAATAGGCTCAGAGCTGTCTCCTATGTGAGGGGAGGCTTCTTCCCCGCCCTGGAATCGGGCAAAAGGGCTGCGGCCATTGAGGATAATATCCGGATGTTAGAGGAAGCTGCTGCCATGGAGATTCCCATGTTGGTGCTGGTTTGCGGGGCAGATCCCGGGCAGTCCCTGCCGGCATCAAGAGACCAGATCAAAGCAGGGATTGAGGCCATACTTCCCAGGGCCCGGGAACTTCATGTGAAGCTGGCCATAGAACCCCTGCATCCCATGTATGCAGATACCCGGTCGGCCATTACTTCTTTAAAACAGGCCAATGAGTTGACCGAGTTTTTTCAGGATGAATACCTGGGAGTCGCGGTAGATGTGTACCACCTCTGGTTTGACGAGGACCTGGAGCAGCAAATCCGCAGGTGTGGGAAGAACCAGAAGCTCTTTGCCTATCATATATGCGACTGGAAGATACCCACTACGGATATGCTCAATGACCGTGGATTGATGGGTGAGGGCTGTATTCCCTTAAAACAGATCAGGGCCTGGGTGGAAGAAGCTGGCTTTACCGGTTTCCATGAGGTAGAGATCTTCTCCACCAGGTTCTGGGAGGGTGATCAGGACCTGTTCCTGGATGAAATTGTCAGGGCATATCTCAAACATAGCTAAACTGCATTATATGAAAATACACAGGGTAGGAATTATCATGAATGGGGTCACCGGGAGGATGGGTAAGAACCAGCACCTTCTGCGTTCCATTATGCAAATCATTAAAGAGGGAGGGGTTCGGGTCTCAGATAAGGAGACCATTGTACCCGATCCGGTATTGGTGGGAAGAAATGAAGCCAAACTGAAAGCTCTGAGCGAACTATCCGGAGTGGAAAAATATACCACCGATCTGGACAGTGTGATCCGGGATCCATCCTACCAGATTTATTTCGATGCGCAGACCACCGGCAGAAGGGCTGAGGCAGTAAAGCTGGCTGCTTCCAACGGGAAACATGTCTACTGTGAAAAACCCACAGCTTCTGATTTTACAACGGCCATGGATCTGTATGAGTTTTGTGAAAAAGCCGGAGTGAAACACGGAGTGGTGCAGGATAAGCTGTGGCTGCCGGGATTATTGAAACTGAAAAGACTGATAGAAAATGGCTTTTTCGGAGAAATCCTGTCAGTTCGCGGTGAATTTGGGTACTGGGTGTTCGAGGGCCATACGGTTGCTGCCCAAAGACCCTCCTGGAACTACCGGAAGGAGGACGATGGCGGGATCATCATTGATATGTTATGTCACTGGCGCTATGTACTGGACAATTTCTTTGGGAAGGTACGGGCCGTATCCTGCCTGGGGGCCACGCACATCAAAGAGCGGGTAGATGAGCAGGGCAATGTCTATGCGTGTACAGCTGATGATGCGGCCTATGCCACTTTTAAACTGGATGGGGGGATTGTGGCCCATTTCAATTCATCGTGGTGTGTACGTGTCAGGCGGGACGACTTGCTGACCATCCAGGTGGATGGAACCCTGGGTTCGGCGGTGGCCGGATTGCGAAAATGCTACACCCAGCATTACGGAAATACTCCCAAGCCGGTCTGGAACCCGGACATAGATCAGCCCATAAAATTCTTTGAAGGTTGGTCAGAGGTGCCCGAACAGGAAGTATTTGAAAATGCCTTCAAAGTTCAATGGGAATTATTTCTGAAACATGTGGTGAAGGATGAACCCTTCCCATGGGATCTGAAAGAAGGCGCCAGGGGAGTGCAGCTTGCAGAATTAGGCCTTGAGAGTTGGGCCAGGAAATCATGGGTGGATGTGCCGGATATTTAATGAATAGGGTAAACATGAAACAAACAGCATTAATCACCGGAGGATCCAGGGGCATTGGCCTGGGTATTGCCATGGAACTGGCCGGGAAAGGAATTAACCTGGCCATCAATGGGATCCGTCCCGAACAAGAGGTAGAGGATGTCCTGGAAACACTCAGGGGACAGGGTGCGAAAGTCATCTATTGTCAGGGTGATATTAGTAAGCAGACCGACCGGAATTCCGTACTGGAGAAGATCCGGAAGGAGTTTGGGCAACTCAACTTCCTGGTGAATAATGCCGGGGTGGCCCCAAAGGAAAGGAAAGATCTCCTGGAGGCCGGGGAAGAGAGCTTTGAGCATGTTTTGAGAACCAACCTGCAGGGGCCTTATTTCCTGAGTCAGGGGGCGGCCAACTGGCTGGTGAAGCAGAAAAAAGAAGATGCAAATTTCTTTGCTGCGATCATTAATATCAGCTCTGTGTCTGCCACCATGGCCTCGGTGAACCGCGGGGAATATTGTGTCAGCAAAGCAGGAATGGCCATGATGACCAAATTGTTCGCCTCCCGCCTGGGAGAGTTTGATATCCCGGTATACGAAGTGCGGCCGGGGGTGATTGAGACCGATATGACCGCTGCGGTGAAAGAGAAATATGATAAGTTGTTCCGGGAAGGGCTCGCTGTTCAGTCGCGCTGGGGCCAACCCTCCGATGTTGGGAAAATAGTACTTGCCCTGGTCAGCGGAATGTTGCCCTACTCCACAGGCGAAGTAATTATGGCCGATGGCGGACTAAGCATATCCAGATTATGAAGAAAAGTAAAACCTACTGGACCCTGTGTGCGGTCCTGGTGATTGTGATCATGGTGCTGGGCTACACCCCTTTAATGATCCCCAATGGAGTCTACAAACCAACGATCCTGGGTCTTCCTTATTCCCTCTGGACAAGTATGCTGGCAACAGTCTTGCTGGTGGCTCTAACCTATATAGGTTCGAAAGTACACCCGGGTAGCAATGAAGGGGAGGAGGAATCATGAGAGTCTGGATCTATATTTTCTTCGGAATCTTTTTTATTCTTCTGGCGTATGCCTCCTGGAAATCATACCGGCGCAACAGGTCCGCCGAGGAATTTATGCTGGCAGGAAAAAGTATCGGGCCCATCCTGGGATTCCTGACCTTCTCGGCTGCATTATTCAGTGCCTTTACCTTTATGGGCATGCCTGATTTCTTTCGAAATCATGGCATTGGAGCCTGGACCTTTCTGGCCTTTTCAGACGGGATCATGGTCTTCTTCATCCTCTGGTTTGGTTACCTGCTCCGAAAGAAAGCCAGAGAGCATAATTTCCAGGGAGTGGCCGGACTGATGGTTTCATCCTATGGTACCAGGTGGGCCGGGGTGGCTATGTTCACCAGTGCTTTTATTTTCCTGATTCCTTATGTGGCCATACAGATTCGTGGTATTTCCATATTTCTGGAGGCTGCCTTCCCGGGCATGTTGCCCTCATGGGTCTGGGCACTTATCATGGTGGCAATGATGCTGGTGTATGCGGAGATTGGCGGACTGAAGGCCATTGTTTACAGCGATGCTATTCAGGGCCTTATATTGCTATTGGTGATCTGGTTGATCGGTGGAACCTGCATAGCTGCCTTTGGAAATGTACCGGACTTATTTATAGCTGTGGAAGAGGTCAATGCCGAATTGTTGTCAACACCGGGTCCCAAAGGATTGTTTTCCTGGCAGTTTTTGCT
>JAYEOJ010000209.1:0-14422 GCA_034722835.1 Bacteroidota bacterium
GAGATGACATAATGAAGCCTGTCGTCGATGGTGATTACATCAGTAAGACGAAAATCATAGATACTCATGTACTCCTCGGAGAGCAGGATATAGGGATTTTTCACCACATCCATCAGGATGGTTGTATTTGGTCCGCCCTGCACCTTAAAAAGAACTGTATCCATCTTTTCCACATCAGCACTCTTGCGCCCTTTGAAAAGCTTCACCTGGTCCACCTGGTATTCATTGCTGTAGCTACCCTTATATACATCGATAATGGCTTCTGAGATGGATACGTAGTTTCGTCCCCTCTGGATGGTTTCCCGGTAGAATCCACGCATCATCATCGGTTGCTCGCTGTAATTGTCTCTGATATTGGACAGGACATCTGCGATAAGCTCCATGGCGTCCTTGGGACGGATGGTAACCTGCTTCAATTGTATGGCACTTTGAGCAAGCTCCACTGTATAGGCACGCTTGTCCGTGAAGTTAGTCAGATCCAGAATCTTGTTCTGAAATCCGATATAGGAGATTTTCAATTGCGAAACATCCTCCTTCCGCTCAATTTTAATGGTGAATTCACCATCAATATTGGTAACGGTCGCAGTATTGCTTCCCAGTGCTTCAATGGTTGCAAAAGGAAGGGCTTTGTTTGATTGGGCATCAACTACTTTGCCATAATATGACTTGTAATTAATGGTATCGGCCAGCTTCTCATCATGGCCCGGAAACGCATAAAGGGTTGCTCCCAGGAATAACATTGCTGCCATCAACCACATGCTCCTGTTTGTCTTTTTCGTTTTCATTTTGGTTTTATTTTAAGTGTTATATTCGATCCGCTTTACTAATTAGATGCAGACCGGGCAGTTTACCCTATATAATAATGATAGATAAATGAAAAAAAAAGGATGGGCCATGGATCATATACCTCCGCAGGAGGGAAGAATAGCTGTGGTTACCGGTGCCAGCAGCGGACTGGGATACCATACTGCCCGGGCCCTTGCAATGAAGGGGGCCAGGGTGATTATGGCCTGCCGGAACCTGGAGAAAGGGGAGATGGCCAGGCAAGAAATCAGCAAGGCAGGGGTATCCGTGGAGCCAGTGGTATGGTATCTCAACCTGGCCAGCCTTGCTTCTGTTAAACAGTTCGCACTGCAATTTTCAGCATCCGGTTATCGGCTCGACCTGCTTATCAATAATGCCGGACTGATGCTGGTTCCTTATAGAAAAACGGAAGATGGCTTTGAAATGCATTTTGGAGTGAACCACCTGGGACATTTTGCGCTGACGGCCCTGCTCTGGCCACAGCTCACTGCAACAGAGGGATCCAGGGTGGTTCAGGTGAGCAGCCTGGTCCACCACCTGGGGAAGATGCGTTTTGAAGACATCCACTGGGAAAAAGGGTACCTTAGATGGGGTGCTTACAGCATGAGTAAACTGGCCAACCTTCTGTTTATTCATGAGCTGACCCGCAGATTGAAGGAGACCGGGGGAGGTGTGATAACAGCCGCCGCGCATCCCGGGTATACCGATTCTGAACTGCTGACCAGGATAAACGGGAAGCATCTGAGAGCAAGCTTCTTTAAGCTGACCAACCGGCTGGTGGCCCAGACGGGAGAGCAGGGCGCACTGCCCTCTCTCTATGCAGCCACAGCCCCGGGTGTGGAACAGGGCGCCTACTTTGGCCCCGGTGGTTTTTTTAAGTTACGTGGGCGGCCTGTAAGTGATTCTCCCAGTAAAAAGCTGCTAAACGATGAGGTAGCGGGCAAACTGTGGGATGTTTCGGAATCACTGTGCGGATTGGAGTTCAGGGTCTGATAGTTTCTTCTTTCTGTGGCACAGTATTTGTGATTTTAAGGGTGACAAAAAAGAACAGATATGAAGCGAAAAATAATATCCCTGTTGATCCTCTCCCTGATATTTTTATCAGCTTGCGGACCCTCCGTCAGGATCTATTCTGATATAGATGATTCAGCCGCCTTTGATCAATATGCCACCTATAATTTTATGGATTTCAGTGAGGGGAACAAACAGACCATCACCGGCATGGAACTGGAGCGTATCAGGGTGGCTTTCGCCAGAGAGCTTGAAGGAAGAGGACTCACCTTTGCGGAAAAGAATGCAGATGTTTCCATAAAGATTGTTGTCTATCATCGAGAGGCTGCTAAAGCTTATGGCTATTCAGGTGTGTACCACCACCTGGAACGAGCCATATCCATAGATATGTTTGATAACCTTAGCAGGGCACATGTCTGGCATTGTGCAGCTGTGGGAGAACTTGAATTAGATCCCGAGGCGAGAGCAGCGGAGCTCTCAGAACTGGTTGCCAGGATTTTTGAACGTTATCCTGTCCAGGCTGCAACGGAAAGCTAATCCTCTTTCTTTCTGCCAATCCGGAAATCATTTTTTACAAAACGGATGAAATCACGATTCAGCTTTCTGCTTTCCTCTTTTGGCATTTGAAGGAAACGCTTAAGCAGGCGGTTGTCAAGCAACTCGGTCACAAGAAAGAGTTCGCAAAGGGTAATATAAAGATCTTTCAGATCGAAGGTGTAGAAGGGTTTGATGGTAATATAATCCAGTGAGCCCCCCCAGAATGCGTTATCTATCAGGTTGGCCAGCAGTCCGGCCAGGAAGAGATGTATAAATCCATTGATCCAGAAACTGTTTCTTTTTCTTTCTACATAGAACCTCCAGACTTCAATAAAGATAATGCCTACCAGGCTGAAAAGAATAATATTGAGCAGGTGGGACCCTTGCTTCAGATTCAGCAGCACCCAGAGATAGGATCCCAGTGTGTTATGGGTGGGTTCCAGATAGAAAACCGGTTCAATAATGGGAATGGAAAGCGCTTTCCATTCAAGGGAGAAAAGATATGCTTTGATGCCCTGGTCAATAGATACAGCAAAGAGCAGGAAGATCCAGTTGACTCCCTTTTTTACCTTTATCTTCTCCCCAAGAAAGGTGCTCAGAGCAGCCAGAAATCCCAGGAATAGTGCCGGAAGCAGGAAGAATTTCCAGAGGTAATTTAGATCGGTGACCCGCTTGCTCACGGCATAGATGACCATGACGACCACCCAGATGGAAAAGAAAATGCCAATATTTCTGAAATAGATGCGGGCCATGGACAGAGCGTTAATGCGTGGCGAAAATAGTGAAATTTGGATTAATAGAAATCTTTACGTTATTTTGACATTCAGAATTGAACAAGATGACAGTAATTCGCACAAACTGGTGGTGGCTTCCCTGTTTCCGACAATCCGGAGCATAGGCAGCCTCGTTGTGCTTTACAATATTCAGGGCTTCCACTTCGGTGGGAGCTTTTTTTTTGATCAAAACTGCATGAGAATGAAAAAAGTACCTGTAAGAGTAGTCAAACGCAAGATCCTGGCGGATATCATTACTCCAGTCAGCATCTATCTGAAGATCAGGGATATTTATCCCAATTCCCTGCTTCTGGAAAGTTCCGACTATCACAGCAAGGAGAATTCATATTCATTTATTTGCATGGATCCCGTGGCGGAGTTTCTTGTGCAGCACAATGATATACGTATTTCTTTGCCGGGCCGGGAAAGCAAAGTCGAAGCCATAGCTCCCGGCAATGATGTGGTGGAGCATCTGAAGGGCTTTCTGTCTTCCTTTGAGCTTGATTCCGGGGGAGAAGACATGCTGGTGGATGGCATATTTGGCTACACGGCCTTTGATGCCGTTCAGTATTTTGAGGATATCCGCTTTCAATCGACACAGCCCGAAAAGGAAGATATTCCCGAAATGCGCTATAACTTTTTCAGATTTGTGCTGGCAGTAAATCATTTGAGCAATGAGCTCTTGCTTTTCGAACATATCGTGAACGGAGGGGAGAGTGAAATAGACCGGGTGAGTTCCCTGTTACACAACCGGAACATTGCCACCTATGGTTTTGCTACGTCCGGGGAGGAATCTTCCAATATGAGTGATGACGACTACCGGGCCATGGTATCAAAGGGCAAAGAGCATTGTTACAGGGGAGATGTGTTTCAGATTGTGCTTTCCCGGCAGTTTTTACAGGATTTTACCGGGGATGAATTTAATGTATACCGTGCCCTGCGTTCCATCAACCCGTCTCCCTATCTTTTCTACTTCGATTATGGCAGTTACAAGCTTTTTGGCTCTTCTCCTGAAGCGCAGATCGAAGTGAAGGGAGGTAAAGCCTATATTAATCCCATTGCCGGCACCTTCAGACGAACGGGCAATGACCGGGAGGATCAGGAACTGGCCCGGAAGCTGACCGAAGATGAAAAGGAGAATTCCGAACATGTCATGCTTGTAGATCTGGCCAGGAACGATCTGAGCAGAACCACCCGGAAGGTACGGGTGGAGGAATACCGCGAAATCCAGTTTTATTCCCATGTAATTCATATGGTTTCAAAAGTGTCGGGCGACTTGCCACAGGATGCCAATACCATACGGATCCTGGCTGAATCATTCCCTGCAGGTACCCTGTCAGGGGCACCTAAATACAAAGCCATGGAGTTGATCGATCTCTATGAGGGGAAACGACGGGGTTTTTATGGTGGGGCCATAGGTTTATTGCGCTTTAACGGGGATATTAATCATGCTATAATGATCCGTTCTTTTCTCTCACGCGACCACAGGCTCTATTACCAGGCTGGCGCAGGCGTTGTCTCCGAATCGACCGAAGAGGGTGAGTTGCAGGAGGTGAATAACAAGCTGGCAGCCCTGAAATCGGCCATAGAGATGGCCGGGAATATGAATACATCTAACTAGACCGACCATGAAGATTCTTGTACTGGATAATTATGACTCCTTTACCTACAACCTGGTTCAATATATGGAGCGGGTGCTGAAGAGAGCAGTCGATGTGAGGCGTAACGATCAGGTAGGTCTGGAGGAAGTTGCGGCCTATGATAAGATATTAATCAGTCCGGGACCCGGAATTCCGGTGGAGGCCGGGATTACCCTGGATCTCATCAGGGAGTACGGGTCTTCCAAAAGCATCCTGGGGGTTTGCCTGGGCCACCAGGCCATTGCAGAGGCCTATGGAGGTTCAATCGTGAACCTCTCCACAGTTTACCATGGAGTCACGGGCCAGATGAAACAGCTGGTTGCAGACGACTATCTTTTCAATGGGGTGCCGGCTGAATTTGATGCCGGACGATATCACTCCTGGGTGGTGGAGCATGATACCCTTCCCCGGGATCTGGAAATCACCGTGGAGAATGATGAGGGTTATATCATGGCCATCAGACACAGGGAGCATGATGTCAGAGGGGTGCAGTTCCATCCCGAATCGGTTCTGACCGAATATGGCGGAATGATGATAAAGAATTGGTTAGTAAGTAAATAGGATAATGGGATAAATATGAAAGAGACGCTACAATATCTGTTTGATCATAAGACCCTGGGGAAGGAGGATGCCAAACTGATACTCCGGAATATGGCAGCAGGGAAGTACAATGATGCTGAAATGGCGGCATTCATTTCGGTCTACCTGATGCGCAGTATTACTGTTGAAGAACTTGCCGGCTTTCGCGATGCCCTGCTGGAACTCTGCACACCGGTGGATCTGTCAGAGTTCAATACCATTGATGTGTGTGGTACGGGGGGAGATGAAAAGAACACCTTTAATATATCCACCCTCACTTCTTTCGTGGTGGCTGGTGCCGGTGAGAAAGTTGCCAAACATGGCAATTACAGTGTTTCATCTGCATGTGGTTCCTCCAATGTGCTTGAATATTTTGGTTACAGCTTCAGTAATGATCCCGAGCGATTGAAGCAGGAGATAGACCGCTGCAACATCTGTTTTCTTCATGCCCCCCTCTTCAATCCGGCCATGAAAAATGTCGCCCCCGTCAGAAGGAGCCTCAGGATCAAAACCTTTTTTAATATGCTGGGCCCCATGGTCAACCCATCCAATCCGCGGAATCAGCTGGTGGGAGTATTCAGCCTGGATGTGGCCCGGCTCTATCACTATCTCTACCAGGAATCGGGAAAGCAATTCTGCATCATTCATTCCCTGGATGGATATGATGAGATTTCCCTCACCGGGAGCTTCAGGGCTCTTACACGCAGCACGGAGAGAACCTTTACTCCGGGCGACCTGGGAATGAGTCGTGTGACTCCTTCCGATATTTATGGAGGATCTACAGTGAAGGAGGCAGCTTCGGTATTTTTGAAGATCCTCGAGGGGAAGGGAAGCAGGGCCCAGAATGATGTGGTGGTAGCAAATACCGCCCTGGCACTCTACTGCATGGACGAAGCTTCTGGCATGGAACGTTGTCTGGAACGGGCAAGGCAGTCGCTGGAATCGGGTTCGGCGCTCACTGCATTTAAGCAATTGATAGAGAATAAATAACATGAGTATTCTTGATACTATCGTGGAACAAAAGAGGGTGGAGGTACTGCAAAGAAAGCAGGAGTACCCCCTCTCCAGGCTTAGTTCACTGGATAATTACAGGCGTAAGACCAATGCCATGCGGATACCTGAGGGTTTACCGGGAATTATTGCTGAGTTCAAGCGCAAGTCACCTTCCCGCGGCCCCATTCATATGGATGCAGATGTTGTGGAGGTAGCCACTGCTTATGAAGCGGCGGGAGCTTCAGCCATGAGCATACTCACCGACCGGACCTTTTTTGGTGGATCATTCGGGGATCTGAGGCAGGTTCGGGAGTCCTGTCCGGAGCTGGCTCTGCTGAGAAAAGATTTCATTATTGATCCCTATCAATTGCACGAGGCCAGTGCCTATGGCGCGGACATGGTGCTGCTGATTGCTGCCATTCTGGATCGCAGGGAGGTGCAGGAGCTTGCCCTGGAAGCAGCATCACTGGGCCTGCATATATTGTTTGAGGTGCACCACCGGAAGGAACTGGAAAAGTTTCATCCGGAGATCAGATATGTGGGTGTAAACAATCGGGATCTGAAAACCTTCAAAGTGGATACAGGAAGAAGCTTTGAGCTGATAGCAGATATGCCGGCTGGTGTTGTTCCCGTCTCAGAAAGCGGACTCAGTCAGCCCGAAGAGATAAAAAAACTATGGGATGCAGGCTACCAGTTGTTCCTGATGGGGGAAAGTTTCATGAAGGAAAAAGATCCGGGAGCAGCCTGCAGACTACTGATAAACAGTTTAATATGACATTGCAGATTAAGGTGTGTGGAATGCGCGATCCTCATAACCTCGAAGAGGTCTGTGACCTGACTCCCGAGTATGTGGGGTTCATCTTTTATGAGCGGTCCGGACGCTTCGTCGGGAAGAATCCGGACCCGGCCCTTTTTAATATTCCTGGTCCGGGAATCAGGAAAGTTGGGGTGTTTGTTGACGAGGAACTGAAGCAGGTTCGTAAAGCCATAGAAAACCATGGTCTTGATCTGGTTCAGTTGCATGGAAAAGAATCTGTGGAGTATTGCCGCAGCCTGTCCGGGGTGCCGGTTGATGTGATTAAGGTCCTTGATCCCCCTGGAACAGATATGGATCCGGAGGAATATATGGAAGTGGCGGACCTCCTGCTGTTTGATTCAGCGGGAGCTGGTTCCGGGGGAACGGGCAGGAAATTTGACTGGAGCTTACTGGACGAACTAAAAAGTTCTGTTCCTTTTCTGCTCAGTGGCGGGATCGGCCCCGGAGATGCAGCGCCTGTCCGGGCTTTAGGACTTGAGGGTTTGATTGGAGTGGATGTCAACAGCAGGTTCGAACTGTTGCCCGGAATGAAAGATGTGGAAAGCTTAAAGGAATTTATTACTGAAATAAGAAAATAGAACCTTATGGAATTTGATGTGAACGGGGACGGATTTTACGGGGAATATGGAGGAGCCTATATTCCTGAGATGCTTTATCCAAATATAAGGGAGCTTGAAGAAAACTATATGAATATCGTGCAGTCGGATAGTTTTCAGAGCAAATTCAGGCTCCTGCTAAGAGATTATGCAGGAAGGCCCACCCCGCTTTTCAGGGCGGAGCGGCTGTCGGAACATTACGGCACCCAGATCTTCCTAAAAAGAGAGGATCTGAACCATACAGGTGCACACAAGATTAACAATACCATTGGGCAGATCCTTATGGCCAGGCACCTGAAGAAAAAACGGATTATTGCAGAAACCGGAGCAGGACAGCATGGTGTTGCTACAGCTACCGTATGTGCCCTGACGGGAATGGAATGTATCGTATACATGGGTGCCCTGGATGTGGAGCGCCAGGCTCCCAATGTCAAAAAGATGAAGTTGCTGGGTGCTGAAGTGGTACCGGTACATAGTGGCAATAAGACCCTGAAAGATGCAACAAATGAGGCCATTCGAGACTGGATCAATCATCCGGTTGACACCCATTACATCATTGGTTCAGTGGTGGGACCGCATCCCTACCCCGATATGGTAACCCGGTTTCAGTCTGTGATTTCAGAGGAGATCAGGATTCAGTTAATGGAGAAGACGGGCAGGGACTATCCGGATTACCTGGTGGCCTGTGTGGGTGGCGGAAGCAATGCTGCAGGGGCCTACTATCACTACCTGGAGGATGAGCGTGTGCGCCTGATCTCCGCCGAAGCAGCAGGTCTTGGAGTGGATAGCGGAAAGACAGCCGCCACCTCTTTGCTGGGCCGGCCCGGAATCATACATGGCAGCAGGACCCTGCTGATGCAGGACGATGATGGCCAGATCGAAGAGCCCTACTCCATTTCGGCCGGACTGGATTATCCCGGGGTGGGTCCACTTCATGCCTGGCTGGCCGGCACAGGAAGGGCAAAGGTCTATGCCCTTACCGACGATGAAGCCCTGCAGGCTGCTATGCTCTGTACCAGGAAAGAGGGGATCATTCCTGCACTTGAAACCGCTCACGCCCTGGCTGTGCTGAAAAAAATCAATCCAGCAGAAGAGGATGTGGTGGTGGTGAATCTATCAGGTAGAGGAGATAAGGATATGGAAACCTATATCGAAAAATTAGAACTTTAAGAAAGAAGATGAACAGGATAGATAAACTTTTCAGTGAGAAGGAAGGAGAGATTCTTTCCGTATATCTAACAGCAGGTTATCCGGGGCTCAACGACACCGCGAGCCTGTTGAAAGCACTCCAGCGGCATGGTGCCGATATGGTGGAGATTGGAATTCCCTTCTCCGATCCGCTGGCAGATGGCCCCGTGATCCAGCAAAGCAGCCAGCTTGCCCTTCGAAATGGAATGACACTGGATCTCCTTTTCAGGCAGTTGAAGGAGATCAGGAATACACTTAGCATTCCCCTGGTATTGATGGGTTATCTGAATCCGGTTCTGCAGATGGGCATGGAACCGTTTTTAAGTAAATGCAGGGATACCGGGATCGATGGAGTCATTATTCCCGACCTGCCTCCAGCCGAATATGAAGCACGCTATCTGGAGTTGTTCAGGAGTTATGGAATATACCACAGCCTGCTTGTGACTCCCCATACCGATGATGAACGGATCAAACGGATTGCAGCTCTTTCAGAGGGATTTCTATACCTGGTGGCAGATGCTTCCACCACGGGAGCCCGGGATTCGGTGGGCGATCACCAGAAGGACTATTTTCAGCGACTGAGCGCGATGAATCTCCCCATTCCCGGACTCATCGGGTTTGGTATTTCCAACCGGGAGACCTTTTTAACCGCCTGCAAATATGCCCGGGGGGCCATTATCGGGAGTGCCTTTATCCGGGCTCTTGGAGCACAGAACTCTCTTACACTGGATGAACGGGTAAAAGGATTTATCGGGGAAATACGGGGAGACTGATGTTTATTTAGAGTTTGAGCCAGATCAGGGCTTTCAGCTGCACATACCATCCGGTCCAGTCAGTCCTCAGCGTTCGCTCCAGATCATTGGGATCCAACAGTGCATTCCCGCTTTCCACATCTTTCAGATCTGCGCCCAGATCAACCAGGTATCCTGCTGTCATTCCCAGGGAGATTTTTTTGAGCTTATACATAAGCTCGGTTTCGACGGCTCCGCTTGGACTAATGGACCTGTATTTATTACTGATGCCATTTACATAACTATAGATGGAGTAGGAGGACTGAATGGTCAGACTGGTATAATTTGCATCCGCCTTCCCGTTCAAAGAAAGGTCCAGTCGATCGCCACCCAGGACCCGATAGGAGAGAAAGGCTCCCAGGCGGTGTGAGATCGCATTCATTTCAGTGGTAATGTTACCGGAATAATCAGCATAACTGGATTTGCCCCCGGTAGTTGTATAGCTGTATGAGCCACCCAGGCGGATCTGATCATATAATTGCTTAAAACCAATGATTGATACGGAGGTAAAGGGGGGGAATGAGCTGGTGATCTTCCCTTCCACCGGATACGTGCTCAGTATATGCTCCTGCAGGTATTTCATGTCATCCATTCTGGACGATGCTGCCCCAAAGGCAATCATCAGGCCGCCACTCTGACCCGGGACAGGAAGAGAAAAAACAAGCATCAGGAACAATGCGATCATATAGATGAACCTCGTTCTCATCTCGCAGCCTCCAGGTTAAAGTCGATGGCAAAGTTATGTGACTCTACCTGAGCCTCGTATCCAACCTTATCGGCAAAACTATTGCTGTTACTGGAGTAATAGAATTCCATAAAAAGCGTATCCACTCCCGACGATTCTGCAAGGGCGGGATGGATCCAGAATGATCCATGGGTACTGTCCGATTCAAAAACCGTTGTATTCACAACATCGGCATATACATAGTAGAATTCACCACCGCTGATCTCAACATCGTAGATGACCTCGAGGCTGTCGTTTACCGGTGGATTGTTCAGGGTGTCCAGGTTGGTGGTAATTGCTACCAGCGGCGGATCACCGGGAACGGGCTCCACCTGGTACATTTCTGAATCGGAGTAGAAGCAGGCTTGTAATCCTGACAGGAGCACTACCGTAAAAACGGAGGTAATATACTTTCCCATAAGGGCAGTAAAAGTAACAAAAAAAGTACTCCTAGCTGCCAAGGGCTTCTTCGATAACCTGCTGCATGATTGATTCCATTGTTAATCCCATGCTGCTAACCTGTTTCGGAATAATGCTTTCCTCGGACATCCCCGGTATGGAGTTCAATTCCAGAAAGTATACCTGGTTGCCCTTAATAATAAAATCGACCCTGATGATGCCGGTACAATTGGTCAGCTTATATATGTGCATGGCCATGTCCTGGCATTTTTTTGTAATGTCCTCTGTAATCCGGGCCGGGGTGATCTCTTTAGCCTTTCCCACAGTGTATTTGGCTTCATAGTCGAAGAACTCATTTTCCGAAATGATTTCGGTAATGGGAAACAGTGTAAAACCATCCTTCCCTTTCATCAGGCCGCAGGTCACTTCGGTCCCTTTAATATAGCGTTCAACTATGGCTTCATCATCTTCCCGCAAAGCCTCTGCCAGGGCAGGTTCCAGCTCTTCTGAACGAACAACTTTTGCTATTCCGAAGCTGGATCCACCGCTGTTTGGTTTCACAAAACAGGGGAAACCAACCTGTGACACCACCGCCTCAAGATCAGGTTCCCGGTTTTTTCGCACGAGACTTGCTTCAGGGGTGAGCACATCGTGCTGTTTGAGAAAACTTTTACAGGTGTATTTATTAAATGTCAGGGCCGAGGAGAGGTGGTTTGAACAGCTGTAGGGTATTCCCATGATATCAAAATATCCCTGCAGCTTTCCATCTTCGCCCGGAGTCCCATGGATGGTGTTCCAGACAAAATCGAAGGTGTGTGTCTCACCTTTATTCTGATAGCTAAAATTGTTTTTATCCAGCGGCACCTTCTTTTTTCCCACATGAACCGTCCACTTATCTTTTTTTACTTCAACAAGGTAGCAGGAATGGCCTGCGGCTTCGAGCCATTTAAGAACCTGCTCGGCGCTTTTCATGGAGATCACATATTCAGAAGAATCTCCTCCGGTAAAAATGGCAATTTTCATCTCTTCTTGAGTTCTTAGGTTCCCTAACTTAAAAGTAACACCTTTTATACGATTGTGTGTTGTAAAAGTGGATCCATTTTTGACGAACGGGGTCAATCATCCATGAAAGCAGAATTATACAGGATATTCTGACTTATTCATCGCGACGTCCCTGGGTGTAGCTGCGCCATTTTTCTAATACAGTGCTAAATCCTTCAGGGAGTGGAGCATCGAAAAGCATCTCATCTCCCGATCCTGGATGGACAAAGCCAAGCGTCCGCGCATGCAGGGCCTGTCCGGGCAGAAGATCAAAACAATTCTGCACAAATTGTTTGTACTTGGTAAAGGTGGTTCCCCTGAGAATGCGGTCACCGCCATACTCCGGATCATTAAACAGGGGATGGGACAGGTATTGAAAGTGGACCCTGATCTGGTGGGTACGGCCGGTTTCCAGTCTGCATTCCACCAGGTTCACATAACCCAGGCGTTCCATAACGCTGTAATGGGTCACTGCCTCCTTGCCCTGCTCCCCATCGGAAAATACATGCATTTGTTTTCTATTCTTTGGATTTCTGCCAATATGCCCGGTGATGGTCCCTTCCTCATCATCCATTTCACCCCATACAAGGGCCGTATAGGTTCTTTTGGAGGTTTTATGAAAAAACTGACGGGCCAGTTTATTAAGGGCCAGTTCATTTTTAGCAACAACCAGCAATCCGGAAGTATTCTTATCAATCCGGTGCACCAGTCCGGGTCTCTCCTCGCCTGAATGAAAGAGTGGATTGTCCCGGAGGTGATACATCAATGCGTTGACCAGGGTTCCTGTGTAGTTGCCGTATCCAGGGTGAACCACCAGTCCGGCCCTTTTGTTCAGCACGATAACATCCTCATCTTCAAAAAGAATATCCAGCGGAATATCCTCAGGGATCAATTCAATTTTCCGTGGGGGGTGGGGCAGAACGACAGTCACCAGATCTCCTGGCTTCACACGGTAATTTGGCTTAACCGGATTTCCGTTGGAGAGTATATTTCCCGCATTGGCAGCAGACTGGATCCTGCTCCTGGAAGTGCTCTCAAGTTTATTAAAGAGAAATTTGTCTATCCGTAGCGGGGCCTGACCAGGATCGGCTGTAAACCTGAAGTGTTCAAATAACTCGTTGCTGTCTGCAGGTAAATCGGAGCTCATTATCGCTTGATCAGTATCTTAGAATAGAAAGCATTGCCGGAGATAATGGCCCTGATGTAATACAGCCCTGTTGCATATCCTGCTATATCGAGGCTGTTGGAGCGCAGAACTTCCTGGTGAAGCTGGCGGCCCGATGCATCATAGATAAATATCCGGACATCATCCTCTTCAGAACCTGGAGGCAGCTGCAACCAGATCCGTTCACTGGCCGGATTGGGATAAAAGCTCAGGGATTTGATCTCTTGTTTGGCAGTCGGCCCGATACCAGTGGAAGGATCATATAAAAAGGGTCTGAAGAGCACCATTCCAGGTGCTTCTGAACTGAGCCAGGTGCCCATATTGAAAAACATGGGTTGGGAAGCCGTACTGTTCAGGTCAAGTCCCATATTGAGTGTGTAGGGTTTATACTGTCTCCATCCCACATAGAATGTTCCGTTTACCGGAACCGGTTCCTCAAACTCATATTTAACAAAGCCTGAATAGGTGGGGGTATACTTTGGCTTGTATACGACTTCATCGTCCCAGATAGCTGTCCCCGGGATACCTCCCGCATCGTTCCAGACCATCAGGTTAAAGGTATATTCCTTCAGGTTCAGCGAGTCAAACACCTGGTTGAAATAGATGTAGACCCCGCCCAGCATATCGGGTTCATAGGAGTAATGCCTGATGGCTACCATACCATATTCTGTGCCATCGCCCCGTAGACCATAGCCCGCCTCGGCCGTACCGTCATCGTAAGCATAATAATCCCTGAATAGCTGGTCATGAATCACGGTATCGTTTACCTTGGGATCAAATTCATCGGTACGAAGGGCTACTTTCAACCTGATCAGGGCCGAATCTCCCCTGTTAAAATCCAGATCATATGGAAATGCAAAATCAACCGTTGTCTCATCAAAGGCCTGAATATCCTGTGCAGTTGGTAAGCCAATCACCTGAGATTCACCATAGATTGGTTCCTCAATGGTCAGGGAACGGGTCACATTTCTGGCAATGGAGTCATTGTTCCTGTATTGAGCCGATACAAATGTTGCGAGGGTTGTATTGTAGGCATTCTCAAAATGGGGCCAGGGAACAGCGCTAAGCTCCTTGAAGATGGAAGTGAGAGGCCTGTTACAGGCAACATCCCTGAGGATGGTATCGGCAGCGGATCTGTTTCTGTTGAGCCGGACATAATCCACATGCCAGTAGTCCACATTGCTTCTTTTGTCGGGCGTCTCATTATTCCTGGGAAGACTTGCCCTGTTTCTGAATCTGAACCTGAATTCACTGTTGAGAAAGCGTTCGCTGGTGACAGGGATCATCACATGTTTGAAATCGTGAAGCCCTGTACCCGGAGCGCGCCATACATTGATCCAGCGACTTGAATCACTTGCATAGAA
>JAYEOJ010000210.1:0-3768 GCA_034722835.1 Bacteroidota bacterium
GAACTATGAAAAGCGTAAAAAATATAGCCCTTGCCCTTATTGCAGGGCTGGTAATAGCTGGATGCGACTGGAATGGCAATCAGACCATACATGGAAGCGGTGACGTGGAATCCATGGAGGTGGACATCCCGGCCTTCGAAGGAGTGACCGTTACCGGAAGCTGTCATGTGGACATTGAAATTGGCGAACCCCAGACTGTAGAGTTTTATGCACAGTCCGAGGTACTGGATGTACTGACCTACGAGGTGGACGATGGCATCCTGGAGATTAGTTTCAAGAAAGGATATACGGTAAATACATCCGAGGAGATACGCGCAGAAATCACCATTTCTTCCGTCAACTACGCGGGAATTACCGGCGCAGGTGATTTTGAATTCTCAGGGGCACAGCAGGAGCTGCTGGACATCTATATCGCCGGAGCAGGAAATGTAGATGGCTTTGATATGCCGGTGAATGATTGCAACATCCGGATCTCCGGTACGGGCAATTGTGAGGTCCATGTGATTGACCATCTTGATGTGACCATCTCCGGAGTAGGCAATGTCTGGTACAGGGGAAATCCCACGGTAGACACCAATGTTAGTGGCGTAGGCAATATCGGTCCGGCCGGAAATTAAAAGTATCTTCTGCCGTTCCCAAAGCGTGGATTTACAATGTTGTTGTAAATGGAGCCGAAGGTATAGGTGAGTCCGAGTCCCCCTTCCAGATGATAGCTGGTTTCAAGTTCCTGTAGCTGAAGCAGGATTTCAGCTTCACTGGCCTCTCCTCTGACCAGAGACAACTGGTCATTTATGCGGGCCGCACCACCCCTGACCCGCAGGGACAGTCCCTTGAAGATACGGATGCTTATATATCCGGCCAGCTCGGCCCTGTTTTTTGAGAAGTCATGAAAGAAATTGGATCCCCGTAAGGACACATTGATGGAACCCCATTTTTCCTGAACCTGGTAGGCAATCTCCAGTTGCTGCTGCCACAAGAGTTCCTGTGTCTGATCGTAAATGGTCGTATCGTTGTAGATCCGGTACGAGCTTCCGATACCATATAACAATCTTAATTGCCTGTGGGTGGATTCTGAGTAGGGTAAAATATTGTACTCCACAGAAGGCATTACATCCAGTGCCAGGTCAATGTTGTTATAACTTGAGGTGAACTGCTCGGCCCTCAGGCCCGCCGACCAGTGTTCCCCCAGACTCTTCACTACCAGGAGTTCCAGGCCCTGGTAGCTTTTGTCGTTGGTGTACAGGGTATCGTCGTAGGTATATTTGGTCCTGGTATAGCGGTGGTCAAAATCCAGTTCAAGTTTCCAATCATGGGTGATTTTGCTTGCAGAAACCGAGCTGCTGAGTTCCAGCTCTTTATATGACTCCTCCCCTTCAAATTCGGGTTCGGCTTCCAGCTCAAACACCCAGTTGTTCCATTTATCTTCAACCACCTGTGCCTCCACCCGCTCGGTTGGATCAATCAATACTTCACTGTATAAGAATCCCCGCATACTCTTCCTGACCCACAAAGGTATAGGTATATTTGTTTCCGCCACTTCCTGTCCGTTCCCTGGTTTCCAGGATGTATAACTGGGCCTCCTTCACATCTCTTACATAATTCACATAGGGGATCTCATCACGTATGTAATTCATATCGCAACGGGCGCAATCGATAAAAATGCGAAGCCCGTCTGCCCTCTGAGCCAGGGAATCAAGCTCAGATTCCTGATCGATTGCGGGTTCCTGTCCCATCAGGGGAATGGAAAAAATCAACATAAATATTGCAGGGGCAATGCATAAAATGCTTGTCTTTTAAACCTCCACACAGAGTGCCTGGTTCAGCACCCTGATGGCATTCTGATAATCCTTCTGTCCAATGACAAACTGCATATTGACCTGCATCAGCGACTGGGAAACCGCTTCCACATTTACACCTCCCTCATACAGGGCTGTAGCTGCCATTGCCAGGGAACCGGGATAGGTAATGTTGGTACCCATGGCACACACCATGGCTGCCTTTTTATGTGTCACCTTATGATAGAGCCCTTTCAATTCGGTGAGCAGAACATCAGAAATATCCTTTTCCCAGAATACCATGGTAATGCTATTGGCATTGGTGGCTTTCAGGATGTAGGAGATCTGGTGCCGCTGAATAACCTTCATCAGGTTCATATCATAACCCACCTGGCCCACCATAAAGGGATCATGTACCTCAATGGCGATTACACGATCGGTACCCGAAATGATCTCCACCCTGGATTCCTCGCCAACATAGTCATTGGAAATCAATGTTCCCGAATGGTGTGGTTCAAAGGTATTCTTGATCCGGATATTGATCCCGGCCACCTCCAGTGGTTTGGATGCTTTTGGATGGATTGCTTCCATTCCGATATCTGCCAGCTGATCGGCCACATTGAAGTTGGTGGCCCCCACCGGTTTGGAATTCTTCACTCCCACAATTGCCGGATCGGCACTTGAGAGGTGGTACTCCTTATGGATCACCGCTTCGGCTGCCTTTACGGCAACCGCAATCTTACTGAAGGTGACTTCGGAGTAGCCCCGGTCAAACTCCCGCATAATCCCTTCCGTCCCCTTGGTATACCCGGTGGCAATGGGGATTTTCCTGGAGCTATCGATCTCTGAAAATGCCTGTTTGATCCGCTCATCGATGCTCAGGTACTCCGCATCATGGAAGCCACACAGGTCCACGAAAACTGATTCGATCCCATTGTTTTTCAAAATATTAACCGAATTGTATGCGGAATGTGCCTCCCCAATGGATGCCAGGATCTCCCGGGCAGCCAGAAGAATGTTTTCTTTGTTTACATACCCGGAAGCAATCACTTCTTCCAGGCTCACCAGGTAGTTTCTGCATTGGTTGACCCGATCCCGGATAAAGGTCTCGGCCTCCCCCAGATTTAAACCGATCCCTTCCATTCCCTGATTAATGGCCACCAGTTTTTCCAGTAAATTATCCAGGGCCTTCCGGTAATCTTTATTCTTCACAAACAGGTCGTAGACTCCTGGCTCCCCGGTTTTCTTATGTTCCAGCAACCAGTTGGTCACATTGTTATAGGCAGATACCACAAAAATCCGGTCGTAATAGAAGCCCTCCGGGGCCTGAGCGATCACTATATTTTGAAGCACATCTTCGAATTTGGACATGGATGTGCCACCTATCTTATGAACTGTCAGCATATCAAGTTATTTGGTAACAATTAGTCAAAAATACGAGTTAATATATGAATATCGAACTTTTGTACGTTATACTTTTCAGGAATCTATGCATACAAGCTCCCGGACATATAACACACTTGTACTTGCAGCAGCAATTTTGGTGATCATGTTAGCGCCATCCTGCATGAAAGACAAACCCGAGTCCCTGCCTGAACACCTGGAATGGAATCCTCAACTGGCTCTACCCCTTGGGGAAGAGGAATTCGGACTGAATAGTTTAAGCGGATTTGATACCTTGCTTCTGGAAGAAGATACAATCAGTGGTTTACCCTTATGGGTGGGGCAGCAGGAAGTAGTGATGGAAGGGGTGTTTGACTTTGATCTGAGTACTATAAGTGATAACCTGGACCAACTGAATGCAATTCTCTTCAGGATCAACAGCTCCAACGAGTTTCCGCACACCATGTTCTCACAGGCCTATTTCCGTGATGGAAGCGGGACGTATATAGATTCCATGTTTCTGGAAGGAGTGGTAGAAACGCCTGCTGCTCAGGTAAGTGATCAGGGAGGAAGCATCGTGCCGGGCTATGCCCCGCACGAAGCGTTGTTA
>JAYEOJ010000211.1:0-3748 GCA_034722835.1 Bacteroidota bacterium
CCAGCCATTCCTTCAGGTGCAGGTGGGTCACATCCCAATTCTGTCCCCCGATACTGGTAGAGGTGAGTCCCCTCGAGGCATAGTACTGGGCTGTGGCCGAAGAGGTCGCATCCACAATGCTTGCAGTACCGGCACCCTGGAGCAGTTCCATCATGGGTGAATCGGGAGAAATAAGGCCGCGTTCCATCAGGTCGGCGAATTGTTTAGTACTTCCGTCGGGAACCACCGAAAGGGTTCCACCCACGGTCATGGCTGCATCCTGACCGTAGAGGGTCCTTCCCCTGGTCCTTGAGTTAGTCAGGTTGGCACTGTAGGTCAGGGTCAACTCTTTCTCCGGGTACTCAAAAGTGGTATGCAGCACGTCAGGCATTTCCCCAAATTCCTTATAGGTATATTGTCCGCCCGAAGAATATGCCGTTTTTGGGATCCCCATATGGAGCAGCTGGTTCACCGCATCAAATTCGTGCGAGAAGAGCTGACCGAACAGAATGGTTTCGTAATCAAAGTAGCGGGCCCAGCTATAGAAGCGCCTGATGCTGAAGGGTACCTCCGGGGCCTTGCCCAGCCACTGTTTCCAGTCGATACTCTGTGCGTCTCCCGGCTTGACTTTGCCTTCGCTGTCCACGTGACGGATCCAGGCCCCGTTGGGGGAGTTCCGGTTGGTGGTGGTTTCCACGTGAGAGATCTTGCCCAGCCATTTGCGCCTGAGGATCTCCTGGGCGACCTGGAAGGCTGCGGTCTGCGGATACTGGTGCCCCTGCTGGAAGACCAGGTTGCTGTTTTTCACAACATCGTAGGCGGCATAAATTTCTTCCTCCCGGTGGATCAGGCTCTTTTCGCAGTACACATGTTTCCCTGCCTGAATGGCATCGATGGTCATCTGTGCATGGTGGTGATCGGGAGTGGCGACAATGATCGCGTCAATGTTGGGATCGGCAAGCATGTCGTGGTAGTGCCTGAATCGTTTCACGGGATGCCCGGAGGCAAATTCTCCGCCGGTATGAATGTCGTGGGCCGCGGTGGCCAGCCCTTGTTCGGCATGGAGGTCAAATACATCGCAGATCCCGGTAATGGCCACGTTGAGGTTCCCCTCCCGGATCTGAGCATCCAGGGATCCGTTTCCCACGGTCTGATCAAATCTGGACTTCTCAATGAATCCAAGGGCACTGGCCAGCTGGGGACCCCGCATTCCGAAGCCTGCAATTCCAAGCCGGATCAGATCACCCTGTTTGTGCCTGATGGGCCTTATGGCATTCATCAGGTCCTCCAGGCCCAGTTCGCGGACGATCTCCTCCCGGGTGTTGTGCTTGCTGTCATAGTTTGTTTTCCTGAATACCTGGATCCCCAGCGCTCCCAGGATGGGGATACCGGCCAGGGCCTTCAACATATCTCTCCGGTCGAGTCCGGACTTGGAATCATTTGTCATGAGATGCAGTTTGAGTACGATATTTGGGTCGAAGCATATCCAGGCCAAAGCGCCTGGAAAGTGGCGTAAGCGCCACGTAGAGCAGGACCACTGCTTCGATCAGGGTTTTATTAATTAACAGATAGTTCCCTTCCACGGGTCCGCCCGCAGCCAGTCCGATAAAAGGGGGACTGAACAGGTAATAAAAAAGCAGGAGGGCGCATCCGGCCAGGGAGGCCGGGCCGGTGAACAGGCCGAGGATCAGTCCCAGCCCGATAAGAATCAGTCCCCAGGTATTGAGGACATCCACGGTATTCAGTACTCCCGGATTTGAAATCATCCATTCGGCGATACCGGAGAGGAATCCCTGGGCATTTGCCAGGAAGGCCAGGGCCGACCATTCGGGGTGGATGAGTTTATGAAGACCTTCGTAAAGGATGTGCCATCCAATGAGAAAGCGAAGGGCAACAAGCACTCCCTGTTGCCATTTCATTTGCCTGGAAGGGTATTCCATAAGTCAGAAACTGTTTGGGTGAATAGAATCGTCTCAAATCTAGTGATTCCTTATGGAGAATCAAACATTTTTCTCACGCATTCAGGCGTCCGGGGATCACATCAGAATTGAGTAGCTTCCGCCTCTTTTCCGTCGAAGTAGCCCCGGATAATGCCCCTTTTTGAAGCACGGATAAAAAGGATAAGCTCGTCCCGTTCTTTGAAGGCAGGCAGATTGGCTTCCACAACCTCCATGGCATCGGAGATGTTGAGTCCACGCTGGTATATAATGCGATAGGCCTCCTGGATAGCGTAGATGGTTTCGTTGTTAAAGCCCCTGCGGCGCAGACCGATGGAGTTGATCCCCGTAAAGGAGATGGGCTCCCTTCCGGCCATGGCAAAGGGAGGGACATCCTTACTCACCTTACTGCCCCCCTGAATCATCACATGGACCCCGATGCGAACAAACTGGTGGACCAGGCTGCCCGGGCTCACGATGGCCCAGTTATCCACCTCCACCTCTCCCGCCAGTCCGGCGTAACTTCCAAGGATCACGCGGTCCTGTAGCACACAATCGTGGGCAATGTGACAGTAGGACATGATCAGGCAGTCCTTTCCCACAACGGTACGGTCATTAGCCTTGGTCCCCTTGTTAATGGTTACATATTCACGGATGATGGTATTATCCCCAATCTCAGTGGTGGTAATCTCCCCTTTAAATTTCAGATCCTGGGGATCGCCCGAAATCACGGCCCCCGGGAATACCTGGACATTTTTTCCGATCCTGGCTCCATTCATGATTACGGCATTGGGCCCGATCCAGCTACCTGCACCGATCTCCACATCCTCATACACGGAGGCAAATGCTTCGATTTTTACATCTTTGGCGATAAGCGCCCCTGGATGAATATTTGCCAGTTTGCTAATCATTGTCTTTGTTTTTTACAATCTGAGCCATCAGTTCACCCTCCATCACCAGCTGGTTTCCTACGAAAATTTCTGCAAAAACCAATGCGATGCCTCGCCTGATAGGTTCCAGCAAATCCACTTTGATGATCAGTGTATCGCCGGGAACAACTTTTCGTTTGAATTTTACCTTATCTATCTTAAGGAAATAGCTGGAATAGTTCTCCGGATCGGGTACTGTTCCCAGCACCAGGATTCCTCCCACCTGGGCAGCAGCTTCAATCTGCAGCACTCCGGGCATTACGGGCTCTTCGGGAAAATGTCCTGTAAAGAAAGGCTCATTGGTGGTCACGTTTTTTATGCCCACCACCGATTTCTCATCCAGGTGAATCACTTTGTCGACCATAAGGAAAGGGTAGCGATGAGGCAGTCTTCTTTTTACCTCATTGATATCAATAAGAGCTTCGAGATTGGGATTATAAACAGGAATTTGTTTCTGAAGTGCTTCCTTTTTCATCACCTGTCGAAGTGCCCTGGCAAATTCGTTGTTGCTGTGATGTCCCGGCCGTGTAGCAATGATTTTGGCTTTGAACCATCTTCCCACCAGCGCCAGGTCGCCCACCAGATCCAACAGCTTGTGCCTGGCAGGTTCATTGGGAAAGCGCAGTTCCACATTGTTCAGGATCCCTTCGGGCTGGACACTGACATGGGGCTTGTTGAAAAGATCGGCCAGATGGTCCAGCTCTTCCTGCTCCCATTTCCGGTCCACAATCACAATGGCATTGTCCACGTCCCCGCCCTTGATCAGGTTGTTCTTGGCCAGGTATTCCAGTTCGCGAAGAAAAACGAAAGTGCGACAGGGAGCGATCTCTTCCTTGAAATTAACCAGCTCATCCAGGGAGGCATACTGGTTGCCGAGTACAATGGAATTGTAATCGATCAATA
>JAYEOJ010000212.1:0-3743 GCA_034722835.1 Bacteroidota bacterium
ACCACCGATGGGGCATTGGACGATCGTATCTATAGCATTGATGTGGAGACCGGCCAATGGAAATTGGAAGCTGTTTTTCCCGGGAACATGGACCTTGTATTTTGGAAAGACAGTATCCTGGTATCTGGTTTAAACAGCACCTCATGGGATGCTCCGGCAGGAGTTTTTGTGCTGGATACATCAGGGGCCAATGAGCACAGGAGGATAATTGAGCCGGGAGGATATTCGGCCGGAATAGCGATTGATGAACAAAACAATCTCTACTACGGAACCTCCTATGCCATGGATCCGAATGTTTTATATCGTTGGGACGAATCCCTGCTACAGCTTGTAGTGGATGATCCCGTGAGGCCGGCACTTCAGGTAACACATGGAGAGAAACTAAGCGATTTACCCGGAGGTGCCTATGATTGTGAAGTGGATGATGGGGGAAATGTGCTCTTTAATATGAACCTCTATGGAGGAATCATGGCTGTGTGTAAATGGAACGGAATTTCCGGGGATGGACAAAATATCGATACCCTGGCTACTGCTTCGGGCGAGTGGGACTGGCTTGGAAATCTGAAGTCGAAAGGAGATATTACACTGACAGAACCGGGCAACATGGTGGTAACTTACTCTTTCGGCCAGCCCCTGGCGATGTTGACGCATAAAAATACAGTCGGGGTAAAGAATGAGTTTTCGTTTGAGTTATCTGCATATCCAAATCCATCTGCCGGCATCTTTACAATCCGGTCAGGGAGAGCTGAGGTGATGGATGTGAAGATTTATTCCACACGGGGCTCCCTGGTGTATGAAAAGAAAGGAGTTGTATCGGGAGCAGTCATCGATATCTCCAGGCAACATGCAGGTTCCTATATTCTGAGAATTTCCAGTGATAAAGGTGTTGCAGGTACAATGATCCAAAAACTATAGGGTTTTGAAGTGCGGTTTATTCATATTAGTACTGGCTATGTTGAGTTTCTTCAATTCTGAAGCTCAGTATATAGCCAAAGTTCTGGAGTATCGGCCGGCACCCGGACAACTTATAAATGCTGCTCCCTGGGGAACTCCCTCAGGGGTACACTCTATTGAAGGGAATGTCAGTGGATCTGTCAGCCTGGGAGCGTTTGGAGGTTATGTGGTATTCCGTTTTGAAGATCCTGTGGAGAATGATTCCCGAAACCCATATGGAGTTGATTTTACCATTTTTGGAAATCCAATGCCCGAATGGTCCGAACCGGGAGTGGTCTGGGTGATGAAGGATGAAAACGAGAACGGGGAGCCCGACGATTCCTGGTATGAACTGGCCGGAAGCGATTACTGGTTCTCCTCCACTAAAAAAGAATATCGCATGACCTATACCAATCCGGGAGGAGAGGAGGAAGCTGATGTCCCCTGGGAGGACCACCTGGGTAACAGCGGCATCATCAGGGCAAACAGTGTTCATACCCAGCCCTATTATCCCCTGGCTGATTCATTTCCATCCATAGATCCGGTCAGCTACGTCCTGGAGGGTACTTTTTTAGAGGGACTGGTATATGAACATCCCATGGGGATGAGGTCGATCAGGCGGGCTTTTGGTTATGCCGATAACCAGCTTCGTGGAACGGAACCATATACGACTCCCGATAATCCTTATACAAGGGCGGTGGAGCATTCGGGGGGAGACGCCTTTGATATTGGATGGGCGGTGGATTCGGAGGGTTCCTATATGAATCTGGACCAGATCCATTTCATCAAAGTGCAGAGCGGCATGCAAGCAGATGGGGGATGGCTGGGAGAGCTCTCAAGCGAGCTGACAGGTGCGGTGGATGTACCTCCTGATCCTGCTGTTGAAGGAGAAACAGAAATGGTGCTTATTCGCGATCTGCCACTCCTGCTGGAACCTGGTGAATACCAGCTGGAAGTTAAGGTGTTTCAGAATGGACAGGTCAGGAACGATAAGTACGTTGAATGGACCACCAGCGTCCCCGGAGCAACAGTAAGTGAAGATCATATGCTCAGTGTTTCAGAGGAGGGGCCCCTGACAATTACGGCTGTGCTTTCGGATCGTCCTGAAATCTTTGCAACAGTATCCACAACAGTTCAGCATGACCCCACATCCGTTTCTAATGATCGGGTATCAGAAGCCATACCGTTTATATACCCCAATCCGGTTTCAGATATTTTTCGGGTGAAAGGGGGCCGGAACAGTACCATCCTTCTTTTTGAAATTTCAGGAAAAGAGTTGATGCGTGTGGATCATTACCAGGAAGATACGGTGCTGGATATAGGTACTTACCCCCAGGGGATCTACCTGTTAAAGATGGAGCGGGGCAATTCGACCGTATGCTTACAACTGATTAAACTATAAAATGCCGGTACGAGCTTTCATAGGATTTGTTTTGAGTATATGTACGCTTGCATTGACAGGTCAGGGCATTACCGATTCAGTGTTCCAGATACAGGGAGTGAGCATTGCAGCGGAGCAAATCTTTGTGAAAGAGCAGGCCGGGATGAAACAGACCAATGTGGATAGTACTGCGCTGAATGATAAAGTCACCCTTTCACTGTCGGATCTGTTATCGGAGAACACATCCGTTTTTATCAAGGATCATGGACGCGGGGCACTGGCAACAGCTTCGTTCCGGGGCACTTCTGCATCCCATACACAGGTGAGCTGGAATGGGATCAACATTAATAGCCCCATGGCCGGTATGGTAGATTTTTCACTGATCCCGGTTTATATTATTGATGAGCTCAACCTGAAGCATGGATCCGCGTCCCTGGCAGACCAGAGTGGGGGAATCGGTGGTTCCATTAATATTAATAACCAGACCGAGTGGAAGGATAAAAGTTCCTTTGCCTACCTGCAGGGAATTGGTAGTTACAGCACCTTTGATGAGTTCATTCAGGCGAGCATTGGAAACAAAAAGATACAAAGCAAAACCCGTCTTTATCATAACTATTCCAAAAACGACTATACCTTTATCAATCGGGGAATTGCAAGCATAGATCCGGCTTCAGGGGATATCACCAACCCGATTGACACCAACGATCATGCCTCCTATCTTCGCTATGGTCTTCTGCAGGAAGTCTATTACAGGCCTGGTACCAATCATGTTGTTTCATTGAAATACTGGGGACAATATGCCGACCGCACCATCCCGAAGCCGACCTCTTACGAAGGACCCGAAAATTCAAACCTGAACAGCCAGTTGGACAGGGACCATCGACTGGTGGCCGATTGGAAATACTATGGTGATTTTGGCAAAGTACTGCTACGTTCGGGGTATGCTGACAAACGGCTTGATTACAATCAAATGAACAGGGTGCCCGGACTGGGTGTGATCCCGGCCATCTGGTCGGAAAGCAGGCAACAGAGCCTGTATAATACACTTTCGTATTCCGGGGGAACAGGGGGGGATCTTTCCTGGGAAGGTACTATTCATATGAATTTTCATCAGGTGAGTTCATCCGATTCTGTTTCTGGTGCTGGCTATGATGGTCAACGGAACGAGCTTTCAGCCATGTTTGCTGTGCGTAAAAGCTTTCTTGAAAGGGTAAACATGAACCTGATGCTCAGGCAGGAGTGGGTGGATGGCAAAAGGGTGCCATTTATTCCCTATTTTGGCATGGATGTAAGGCTGATAGAAGGTGTGGATCTGATTCTGAAAGGGAACATCGCAAGGAATTACCACCTGCCAACGCTTAATGACCTGTACTGGCAGCCCGGTGGCAATCCCGATCTCTTGCCAGAAGAAGGTTTTACCGTTGAGGCG
>JAYEOJ010000213.1:0-3737 GCA_034722835.1 Bacteroidota bacterium
CAGGATGATGACCTTCTGATTCCCGAGCACAACACCTCCATGGGTGCTATGGGCGCTGTGTTCCATCATATGGCTGAAGGTGTAAAAAGCAACGGGTATCAAGGGACCAAGGAGCTACACGACTATATCCATGGTGATAAGTCCAAGGGAAAATCCTTTAAGCCGCTGACTCCTCCCGATTCTGAGATTAATAAAGAGATCTACAAACTTCCTGAATCAGATAAAAAATATGAGGTCTACCTGGGTCTTGATGTCGGTTCACTGAGTACCAATGTGGTATTGATCGATGATCAGGATCGTGTGATCGCACGCAGGTACCTTCCCACTGCCAGTAAGCCATTGGAAGCCATTCGACGCGGAATGACAGAAATCTACGATGAGATAGGCGAAAGGGTGGTGGTTATAGGCGCTGCTACCACCGGGTCAGGCCGCTATCTGACGGGCGACTTTATTGGGGCCGATATCATACGAAACGAGATCACGGCACAGGCCACAGCGGCCATCGCCTTCGATCCAAAAGTGGATACGATTTTTGAGATTGGCGGACAGGACTCCAAGTACATCAGCATCGACAATGGAGTGGTGGTCGATTTCGAGATGAACAAGGTATGTGCAGCCGGAACAGGTTCCTTCCTTCAGGAGCAGGCTGAGAAACTGGATATCAATATCATCAATGAGTTTGGGGATCTGGCCCTGGATGCCAGCCGACCAGCTGGACTGGGCGATCGTTGTACGGTATTTATGGAATCGGATCTGAACGCCTTCCAGCAAAAAGGTGTGGAGAAGAAGAACCTGGTGGGTGGACTGGCCTACTCCATCGTTCACAACTACATCCAGAAGGTGGTCCGCAAAAAGCGGATAGGTGAGCACATCCTTTTCCAGGGTGGAGTAACCAACAACCGGGCCGTAGTGGCCGCCTTTCAAGAGGTAACCGGAAAGAAAATTCATACCCCTCCTCATTTTGATGTGACCGGGGCCATTGGTGCAGCCATGCTGGCTCGTGACTATGTAAAGGAGAACAATCTGGAGACCAGGTTCAAGGGATTTGATATCAGTAAGATTCCCTATACGGTTGATAAGTTTACCTGCAAGGCATGTTCCAACCAGTGCGAGATCAGGCGGGTCAGGATCGAAGGAGAGAAGAAGCCTCTCTATTATGGAGGCCGGTGCGAAAAATACGAACTGGATGAACGCAAAGGCAAAGGGGTTGGCATTCCCAACCTTTTTGAGGAGCGTCTTGGAATGCTTACCGAGGGCTTTGTGCCCGGAACAGATCCAAAAAAGACCACCATTGGGATTCCACGCGGACTGATGGTTTTCTTTCAACAGTTCCCCTACTGGAGTACCTTCTTCAAGGAGCTGGGATTTAACGTAGTAGCTTCCGATAAGACAGATAGTCAGACTGTTAAGACGGCATTGAATAAGATTGTTGCCGAAACCTGCTTCCCGGTGGAGGTGATGCATGGGCATATCTATGAGATGCTGGAGGAGAAGATCGATTTCATCTTCACTCCCTTTATCATCAATAACAAAGCTGCCAAGGACAATCCCACTTCCAATGTGAACTGTCCGTGGGTGCAGACCGTTCCCTTTATGGTCAAAGCCTCCATCCCGGAGGAGCATCGCGAGCGCCTGCTCACTCCCACCCTCAACTTCCGTTACTATGGGAAGGTGGTTGAAAAGGAGCTTTATGACTATTTCGGAAAGAAATTCAAGCTAAGTAAAAAGCAGATCGTGGCGGCCATGCAAAAGGCCGATGCAGCGCAGGATGTATTCGAAGAGAAGGTTAAAGTACGCGGACGGGAAGTAATGGCCAATCTGCCCGACGACAAAGAGGTACTGGCGATTATCGGGCGTCCTTATAATACAGGCGATCCGGCCCTCAACCTGAGTATGGTGGAGAAGCTGATCAACCTGGATGTACTTCCCATTCCCATGGACTTCCTGCCCCTGGCAGAAGAGCACATTACCAAAGATTACAACAAGATGTACTGGCCCAACGGTCAGCGTATCCTGGCCGCTTCCAGGATCATTGCCAAAGACGAGCGCCTCCATGGAATCTATATGGGCAATTTCAGGTGCGGGCCCGATTCCTTCCTGGCCCACTTTGTCCATGAGGAAATGGCAGGGAAGCCCTATATGGAGATTGAAATCGATGAACATGGAGCCGATGCGGGAATGATTACCAGGTACGAGGCCTTCCTCGACAGCCTGAAGGGCTCCAGGGTGGGTGAAAAAGAAAAGAAAAAGGTATATGTCCCGGGTCATATGGCCTCTTCTCCTTTGATGGACCGGACGCTCTACTTCCCCTACATGAGTGATGCCTCTTATGTGATGGCCGGAGTATGCAGGAGTTTTGGTGTGAAGGCCGAATCACTTCCCATGCAAACTCAGGAGGACCTGGACCTGGCAAGGAAATACACTTCCGCCAGGGAGTGTTTCCCCATGATCGCCACCACTGGAAGTTTTCTGAAAAAGCTGAAGCATCCTGATACCGATCCCGCAAAGGTCTCTTTCTTTATGCCCGACCACAATGGCCCCTGCCGGTTCGGACAATACAACCGCTTCCAACGGGTGCTGTTTGACCGCCTGGGTTATGACAAAACGGAGATCATTGCTCCCAGCAACGACGACTCCTACGAATCCATATCGGGCGGACACGGTTCCAAGTTCCGGCTCAATGCCTGGAAAGGATTTGTGGCCATGGATATCATCCGTAAAATGAAACAGGAGAGGACTCCCTACGAATTGATGCCCGGGAGCACTGAGAAGGTGTACAAGCATGCCCTGGCTGACCTGGTCAAATGCATGGAAGAGGGTGGAGATAAGCTTACCGATACCCTGGCACAGATTGCCTATTCCTTCACCCAGATCCCCATGTCCAACGGCAAGCGTAAACCCGTTGTGGCCGTGGTGGGTGAGATCTTTATGCGCGACAACGATTTCTGTAGTGCCCACCTTGTCAAAAGGCTTGAGAAATTCGGAGCTGAAACCTGGATCGCACCTTTTGCAGAGTGGTTATCTTATTCCACCATCCGCTATACCCGCGACAGCAGGTGGAAGGGTGATTTTAAAGGGGTGGTTAAATCCCGGCTCCAGGAATACTTCCAGGAGCGGACCGCCAGCAAGATTACGAAACCCTTCCATGGCTTGTTTGATGAAGACAAGGAGGTGGCCGTGAAGGATATGCTGAACGCCTGCGGACCCTATGTGCACCGTCATTACGACGGCGACCCGGCGCTGAATCTGGGCACCTCGGCCATCCTGGTGGACAAGGGAATTTCCGGCATTGCCAACATACTGCCATTCACCTGCATGCCCGGCACCCTGGTGGCTTCTGTTTCTGACCAGTTACGCAAGGACAAAGGGAATATACCTTATGTCAGTATTGCATACGATGGTCAGGAAGATGCCTCCATCGAACTAAGGCTCCAGGCCTTTATGCACCAGGCCAGTCAGTACGCCGAAGAGAAAGATCTCACAGATCCTTCCTCACAGGCCATACATAACGGAGCGCATTAGGAGCTTATCTATGTTTCAGCGTATTATAGTTCTACCGGCAGTACCCGGTGGTATTCGATGCTTTCCGGGGTGACCCTGGCCTGAACTACTATCACCTCCACTCCGTTCCGGATCGCTTCATCCAGGGCCTTCCCATAGGCCGGATCGATGGTTCGTGCCGGGGAAAAGATCCGTACATCCATCCGTTGAACCACATAGAGCATCACGGCACGCAT
>JAYEOJ010000214.1:0-3729 GCA_034722835.1 Bacteroidota bacterium
GAGGAGTCCCTCAATGAGCTGGATGATATCAAGCGCATTATCACGGATGTGAGGGACGGCATAGCTGTGATCTCTGTGGAGTTTGAGTTTAATTCCGATGCCGATGAAAAATATGATGAGGTAGTTCAGCAGGTGAACAGCATCCGCAGTACCCTTCCCGATGAGATCCTGCAACTGGAAACCTGGCAATGGTCCATTTCCGATATGTCCATGCTCCTGCTTGCGCTTATTTCCGAAGATGCACCTTATTCAGAGATGGAGCAGACCACGGAGGAGCTTCGAAAACGCATTGAGAAGATCAGGAGCATCCGAAAGGTAAGTTCCTATGCACTCCCTGAACAGGAGGTTCATATTCACCTGGATTTCGAAAAAATGGCCATGGTCAATACCAGCCTGGATCATATTACCAGAGCCATTCAAAGTAACAATATGAATATTCCCGGAGGGGAGGTTTCACTTGGAGTCAACAATCTGAGTGTGAAATCCTCAGGCTCCTTCAAGAACCTTGATGAAATCAGGAACATGGTGGTGAATTCCAGCCAGGGAAGGCTTATCCATATGCGGGATGTGGCCACCGTTTCTTATGGATATGAAACACAGAACTACAAGGCCCGATTCGGGGCCAAGGCCATCCCGAATCCGGGCGGGACTCGCTGCATTCTCCTGGGAATCAGTCAGAAAGAGGGTCTGAATGTTCTGGAAACCGGTAAAGAACTGGAACCCATTATTGAATCGTTCCGGCAGGAGCTTCCCAGGAATATGCGCCTGGAAGTGGTCTATGATCAGCCACAAACGGTTCGAAAGCGGATCAATGGTTTTATGAGTAACCTGCTGCAGGGGATTGTCCTGGTGGGTCTTGTGATCTTCCTGTCGCTGGGTTTCCGTTCTTCCATGGTGGTGGTTCTGGCCATTCCAATGTCGCTGACCATAGGACTTGGATTCGTGGATATGGCTGGATTCGGACTGCAGCAGATCTCCATTGGCGGATTGGTTGTGGTGCTGGGACTACTGGTAGATAATTCAATTGTGATGGTGGAGAATATAAACCGCTATATTCAAATGGGACACTCCCGGAGGAAAGCATCCATACTTGCAGCTTCGGAGATCGGATGGCCTGTTGTAACGGCCACTCTAACCACGGTTCTGGCATTTGTGCCCATTGCAGCCATGCCAGATGAATCCGGGGAGTTTATAAAATCTCTGCCGGTGACCATTGCCCTCACCCTCACAGTTTCTCTGTTGATCGCACTTTCCTTCACCCCAATGATCACCAGTAAGTTGTTTAAGGAAAGGAGTTCGGTGGACCGAAAACCATGGGGTATCAGCGGCTTCCTCAGGTGGGTAATCGAACATCCCTTCCGGAGAACCCTGGCAGGAGCATTAAAAAGGCCGGGATTGAGCATGTTGTTTGCATCCCTGTTCCTGGCAGGATCACTGGCCATGTTTCGCAACGTGGGTATCAGTTTCTTTCCCAAGGCAGAGCAGGCCAACCTGATGATTCAGGCCACACTTCCTGAAGGATCCAGCCTGGATCGGACTGACCAGGTGGCGCGTCATATTGAATCGGTTCTTGATACCATGCCGGAGGTCAGGTACTATGCCACCAATGTGGGTCATGGCAATCCAAGAATCTATTACAACGTGTTTCCACAGCGGCACGACAAGTGTTTTGCAGAGATTTATGTTCAGTTGTATGAGTATGATAGTGAATTGTTTGCAGGTACTTTAGAAAGTCTTCGCCATACATTTAGCACCTATCCCGGGGCACGTATCCGTGTAAAGGATTTTGAGCAGGGGCCACCCTTTGATGCCCCGGTTCAGATCTACCTGAACGGGGAGGATCTGGATGTTTTAAGAGAGATTTCAGCGGATGTTGAAGGGATGATACGCGAAGAGCCTGGAGCCATTAATATTGAGAACCAGTTTGTAAAAACCAATACAGAACTTCTTTTGAATATCAATAAGGAGAAGGCCAATATGCTGGGGGTCCCGGTGGTTGAGATTGACAGGACCATAAGGACGGCAGTTGCAGGCATGCACGTATCCAGCTTCAGGGATCCTTCCGGAGAGGACTACCAGGTGGTGCTGAAAATGGATCGTAAAGATTCCTTTGGGGAGGAGGAACTGGAACGGATCTATGTCTCCTCACTATCAGGAAGACAACATCAGTTGAAACAATTTGTGAATATGGAACTGCAACAGGCTCCCAGTTCCATAAGCAGGTATGATCTCGAGCGGACCGCTGAGATCCTGGCTGATATTAAGGGCGGTTATACACTGGATGATGTGATGGATCCGGTGCTGGAGAAACTTGAGCAATATCCTATGCCTGCCGGTTACTCATATACCATTGCCGGTGAACTTGAAGGGAGAAATGATGCCTTTGGAGGAGTAAGCAATGCGGTGATAATTGCCATTATATCTATTCTTTCGGTGTTAGTACTGCAGTTCAGGTCGTTTCGTCAGCCACTGATTGTCTTTCTGGCCATTCCCTTTGCTGTGACAGGGATGATCTGGGCCCTCTGGATCACAGGCAACACCTTTTCATTTACCGCTTTTATCGGCCTGACCAGCCTGGTGGGCATCGTGGTAAATAATTCCATTATCCTGGTGGATTATATCAATAAGCTCAGGGAGCGGGGAAAATCACTGAATGAAGCCCTGCAACTGGCTGCAGAGACCAGGCTTACTCCCATTGTACTTACTGCACTGACTACCATTGGGGGCTTGCTACCGCTCACCTTAAGGGGAGGGACCTTATGGGCCCCCATGGGTTGGACCATCATCGGGGGATTGCTGGTTTCAACGATCCTGACCCTGGTGATTGTCCCGGTGATCTATAAATTACTGGAAAGTAAGAAATCCATCAAGGTCACCACTTGATTGTTAATGAAGGAGGTTATAACTTGCTATTGAAATTAACCAGTATATGATGAAAATACCAACTTTGTTATTTTTGGCAGGAGCAATTCTGATTGCCCCCCTTAACGGACAGTATGAAAGTGATGTGCTCAGAACCTCTGAAGGGAAACTGGAAATGTTCTTTATTGGCCATGGTACCCTGATGTTTAAGTTCAACGATCTGGTGATCCATATTGATCCGGTTATGAGGGAAGCAGATTATTCCAACATGCCCGATGCCGACCTGATTCTGGTGACCCACGAGCATGGCGATCATCTGGATATAACTGCTATCAATCATATTTTGAAAGAGAATACCAGGGTGGTGATGACACATACATGCCTGGAACAATTGGAGGATTTTCAGGCCAATGTGTTCAGAAATGGAGATGGGGGTACCTTTCATGGCATTGAGGTCAGGGCCATCCCTGCCTATAACATCGTACATAAACGATCGAACGGGAATCCTTATCATCCAAAGGGGGTAGGAAACGGATATATCCTGAGTTTCGGTAATACCAATGTGCTTGTTGGCGGGGATACAGAGAACATCCCGGAATACAAGGATTTAGGGCTGGAGATTGCTGTGGCATTTCTTCCTATGAACGTGCCCTATACCATGACCCCCGAGATGGTGGCTGATGCAGCAAAAACCTTAAAACCTAAAATTCTTTATCCCTACCATTTCGGGGAGACCGATCCCTGGAAGCTTGTGGAGCTCTTAAAGGACGAAAAGGATATCGAGGTAAGAATTCGAGATCTGAAGTAATCCCGCATCCGGATTTTTCATAGCAATTTCCAGGCTGTTCGTCAAAACATTTCTCCTTT
>JAYEOJ010000215.1:0-3726 GCA_034722835.1 Bacteroidota bacterium
GGAGAAGGGAGTTACATCCACGTACCACTCATCAGAGCCTTCTGTTTCTTCTGATCTGATGATATCGTTCCCGTCTGCCTCCAGGGTACTTATTTGCTCCGGAGACAATGCATAATTGAAAACTCTGGGCTCATCGATCATCCCGGTAAATCCAAATCCTTTACTAAGCGAGCCTACAAGAACAGACGGATCTGTAACATCCATTAATTCCGCGGGGACAGTTTGCCTGTCGGCTTCAGCACCATCGACAAACACTGCCATTTCACCGCTTTCATAATCAAAGCTTACTGCAACAAAATGCCACTGACCCGTGCTTAAGTAAACATTCGTTTCATCGCTGGAAACTATAGCATCTCCATTACTGTGCCCGGCATTGAGACTCATATCGGGATTCAATTTGAATGTATGGTTATTTGCAGCGAATATTGAAGAACTCATTATATTATTAAAGCCAGAGGAATAGGCATATACCCATGCGGTCTTGGTATAGGAAGCACTCAGGGGCAGAGCGTCCACGGCGAGTAAGTAGTCATTCCCGGTAAATTCCAATGCACCGATGCCATTATGCACATATGGATACCAGGCGGGAACGCTGTCCTGATCCATGCTTCTGGTAACATGATTCTCGCTGCCGGAAAAATCCTGTAATACGTTGGGATAGTCCGCTTCAAATGGTAAATAGAGGGTATTCACCGGTGTACCATTCCTGTACCATGCAGAGGCAGTCTCCCTTACTCTGGCATTAGGGGTATAACTGGCAGTAAGATCGTCAGTTGTCAGATTATCGCCTGAGGTGGAACTCAGTGATAGACCGGTGATTTCGGGACCCTGCAGGGTGACCGTATTTGATTGAACTGGAGTTCCCACATCCGAAACTGAAAAAGGTGTTACAACACAATACCAGTCTTCCTCTCCTCTTGTCTCCTGGGGCTCTATGAGATCGTTACCCTCATACATTGTCTCAATCTGATCAGCGGAAAGAACATGCCCATACAATCTCGGTTCATCAATATATCCCTGCCACTCAAATCCATAATTCTTGGCACCTATGATTACATTAGCATCAGCAACGGCTCTGAATTCTTCAGGAACAATGGCCCTGTCGACTTCATTACCATCTCTGTACAGAGTCATTTCACCGCTATTAAAATCAAAGGTAACGGCTACAAAATACCACTGGTCATGATTAATGGAATCCGAATCCTCCACAATGGATTCACCGAAATTATGTCCGGCATTCAATCTGCCATTGGGATCAATCTTAAAGTGATGGTTGTTGGCATCATTTAGAACAGAACTTATGATGTTCCTGAATCCATTTGCATCTGTGGCAATGTTTATCCATGCCGTTTTTGTATAGGATGAAGACAGGGGAAGTATGCCACCTACATCCAGATGATCGCCCCCATCAAAGAAAAATGCCCCACTACCGTTATGCCCCATGGCGGTGGCCCAGGTGGGGCGCTCCAATACATTGACACTATAAGAAGCATCATTATCGCTGCCGGAGAAATCCAGTAAAGCATTTGTAGATCCGGCTTCAAAAGGCAAATACAGTAAGGCTACAGGATCTAAATCCTTATACCAGGCCGTTGCTGTGTCAACTATAGGCCCGGTAGTTGTATAAGTAGCGATCAAGTTAGCATCAGTACTATTGCTGGTGGCACTTAACGACAACCCGGTAACCTCCGGGATTTGTGCAATGGCCCATTGGCCGGCCAGAAAGGTTATACCGATGAATAAACGGAGTAGTACAGCTTTTTTCATTCTTCTTGGGTTTTATTGTTTTAATGATAATTACGAAACGAAGTTATAAAATACTTGACCCGGGACATCAAGCAGGTATCTCAATTTGATCAATCCTGAATAGAAAGTGATTTGATGGATAAATATAGCGGTTAGACTCACGATCCATGCAAAAAACACTTATCCCGAAAAATTGGGATTTTAAATAAGCTATCAGCTTATTACCCGATGAATTCCTGTAATTAGTCAATTATGCTCTCAGAGCCTGATTAAAACCATTCCAATGATGCAACTGGAATCTTCATGGAAATATTCCCTCTCCGGCATAAATACTGATCAGACAGGCTTAACTGAAAATGAAAGAAGTGAGAAGAAAGATCTCACATTATGAGGTCCGAACTTCTACTAAAGAGAATACAGGATTTTTTCTGACCTGACTTCACCATCCTTAGATACGATGACAACATAAGTCCCGCATGAGAGAGATGAGGAATCAAAATAGCACCTGTTCTCCTGGATGTTCTTCTTATCAATTAAGCGGCCCGTCATATCAAACAGGCTTACCTCTCCATGGATATAAGCGCCAGTGTTATTGATCCAAATGTAACTGGCATCTGAATACACGTATAAATCCTGTCCGGGAAGGCTATGATCCTCCTCCTCCACAGAAGTTTCACCTCCATCCCATCCACTTGCTCTGGCCAGCAGCCACCACATGGCTTTGGCCAGACGCAGAGCCCCCACTTCTCCAATGTGATCTTCTATTTCATCAGTCTCCGGATCAATTATATTAAAGCTCCCGTCATAATCCTTCAGGTTGTCGGGATGGATCTGCTGGTGCGGTCTTGAAGTACCGTTGTCATTCCAAATCTCCGTATGCAATTCCCCCTTGGCATTATGAACCAGAATATTCGAATAATCAAGAAAGTAAGTTTCATCATTTCCCTTTTCATCAACATAATCCCTGATGTGCTGGTTTTTTAATTCCCTCTGAAATCCTTTTTCCGTACCACCATTGCCATCTGATACACCATTGGACAAAAAATACCTGGTCTGATAGTTCTGATCCTGGTAGAACTGGTTGAACTGTTCGTAAGCATCCAGATAAGTGTCCATGCATACCCTGTTTCCGGTTAATGTACTGTCTCCGCTATCCAGTCCCCATCTTTTATTTCCATCTGTTCCGCTCTGGGTAGAACCTGCCCAGTGCACCTTATGCACCGGATCGAGCCCCCCTCCAAGGTCATTTTCCCAGGTCCCCTGGTAACTCCAGCCAAACCAGATAAAATCATAGGGATTGCCGGTCTCGTTCTGCCGCGCCACATTATATTCATTGAATGTATTGATCCCGCTCTGACTTGTCCAGTGACTCTCCCTGCCGAATTCCGGCCTGCCCAGCCGCAATGCCGTGGATTTAGGTGCTGGCGGATCGGTATGATACCAGATATCCACCTGGAAAGCAGGATCCAGTTGTTCCAGAAGCTCAGCGCCCCTGAAAAAACCGTAACCATGAGACATGCCATGCACCCACACCAGCTTAGTCTTTACAAGGTCTATCCACTGTTGTGGGATTTCATCATACTGATCAACAACCCTGTGATCTGCAATAACCTGAGCCTGTCCCGCATAACAAAGCATCGCAAGCAAAACTGGCAAATACGCTTTTCTCATAGTGTAAGAATTTATATTGATAAACAAATATAATACCATTATGTTTGTATCATAAGAATTACCTTAATCCATAAAGCGAATGAAATCACTTGCAATCATCTCGGCATCTTTGTTATTGATCGTTACGCTCATTTCATGCAAACGGAATAACAGTAATGAAACAAAAATTATGTTTCTTCATCATAGTACCGGCCTGAATATCTGGGGGGCCGAAAGTTCTATTTTAAGAAGCGCGGCTTTTAGAATTAATGTGCTCTATAAACTGGTTGGCCGGAGAGCTGACCTTCCCATGATGTTTAAGACGTACAA
>JAYEOJ010000216.1:0-3705 GCA_034722835.1 Bacteroidota bacterium
CCACCTCCCGTAGGTAAGGGCCCTCCAGATACGCTCCAGCGGTCCAAAACGGAATCGCCTTAACCATAAGGGAGATATGATCATGATAAGGATCCAGATGACCAGTACCAGGAGGATCTGGTATTTTCTTTCAATACTGCCGTACAAACCCAGTCCATGTCCACTAAAGATGAAGGTACAGAGTAAGGTCATCAGAATATAGTTGGAAAAGGCCATGCGTCCTACTGCTGAAAAAATTCTTTTTATCCCTGCACCGGCTAAGGTTTTACTGAACAGCATGACCAGGGCTACATATCCCAGGGCTACACCCACGCTTCCCACATAGTTAAACTCTGATCCCAGGAACATGGAGAACTCCATGGACCATTGGTGTTTAAAATTCAGATAGACTCCCAATCCTGAAAGTAAATAACCGCTTGCCAGTCCGATCAGTGCCAATCTCAGGTAGAAACGAGAAGATCTTCCACAGGAAAAGATTTCCCATTTATATAGTGCCATACCCAGTAACATCAGGGCCATTACCTGCCAGAAGGACTCCATAAAGAAGTAGCCGGTCTGCATAAAAATGCTCCCGGAAACACGAAGTTCCATTTGGTCCAACCAGCCACTCCTGTATACATCCAGATGATGCTGGATTGACTCTATTCCGGGCATCCAGCTGTCTATGGTAAAGGACATCGTCTCTTCCGGCCAGTACGGGATCGACCAGACAAAATATAGATTGAGCAATATGGGAACTATGAAAAATGCAAAAGCGATCCCAACAAGTGTGAACGGGCGCTTTTTGCGAAAGAGGAACACAAGCATGCCACATAGGCTGTAAGATACCAGGATATCGCCGGACCACAACAGATAGGCATGCATCAGGCCAAAGACCAGGAGCCAAAACATGCGCCTGTAATGCAGCAGTGCACTGTTTTTTCCTTTTGACTCGGCCCGTTCACAAAATAGCAAAACACCGGCCCCGAAAAGCATGGAAAAAATACTCATAAACTTCTCACTGGCCAGAATATGACTGATGATCCAGACCCAAAGATTCAGTCCGTTCAGATCACCATATGCGGTAGGATTGATATAGGCCGCCTGGGGCATAGAAAAATGCTGGATGTTCATGATCAGAATTCCCAACACTGCAATCCCGCGAAGCAGGTCAATGGAGATGATCCTGTCACTTTGGGGTACAGGGGAAAGCGTACTTCCATTCATGGAAGCAAATATCCGGATTATCAGAATGAAAGACAAGCCCCGGTAAGCAACTCACGGCTTCCGAATGTTTGCCGGAAAAGATCCAGAGCGGGGTCCAAGGTACAGTGGGAAGGGATGACCTGTTCTACCCCAAGTTTTTCCAGGTATGCTATGGTTTTTCGGGTCTGCTCGTTGGCAGCTCTCAGATGAAATCCGCCAATTACGGCTGCCACTTTGAATACGCCGGTGACCCGCCTGGCATGTTCAATCATATTGCTGATTCCTGAATGGGCACATCCCGAGATGACCACCAACCCCTTTTTTGTGATGGCAACCAGACCGGAATCGTCCACAATGAAATCCTCCGATCCATCCTCCAGGATGTACTTTGTGCTCCGTCCCTCAAAATCATTCTTCCGGGGAATCTCCCCAAGGAACCAGAGATGTTTGGAGAGCCTGATCGGCTGTCGAAAGGTTTCCAGATCAAATCTTTCTCCAAGTTCTTTTTTAGAAAGTGATAATCCCAGGTTCCTGTCACCCGACTTCCGGTAACGTTTCACAAAACAGCCGGGGTGACAGATCAGGGGCTTTCCCTCCATAAATTCCAGGCCGTTGCCATGATCCCAGTGCCCATGACTCAAGACAATGCGATCCACCTGCTCCAGGTCGATCCCCAGCCTGGCAGCACTATGTTTATAGAGATCCGATGCCCCGGTATCAAACAGGATCATAAGCTGATCCACTTCAATAAGGAAAGAGAGACCATGTTCGGCTTCAAATCCGTCCATGGCCTTCACTTCCGACAACACCCTTAAATTCACACTACTAATTTAATTGTTCCAAAACTCTTTTGCAATGACCTCGGCAGCCTTGATCAAAGGATAAGCAGCTGGCGATGCAGTCAGCATGGGATGGGTTCCAATCTGTGCGGTCATCAGCATATTCACGTTCATCTTATTCTGTATAATCAGACCAATGATATTGATCAGTTCTCCCGCGCTGGAGCCTCCCATCACTTCACCTCCCAGGATGATGCCGTTTTCACGACCTGCAATCAGTTTTACAATCTGCTTATGAGGATTATTCAGCACACCAGGGTGCCTGTCCACACCCTCAAATTTTCCTACAATAATATCAAAACCCTCCGCACGTGCAATGGTCTCTGTTAAACCGGCTGCTCCAAAACCGGTACCATTCAGGGCGGTGGAGAAAATGGCAATGGTCCCACTAATGGTTTTCAGGGTATAGAGCTTATAGAGGTTCATGCCTGCAACCCTCGCCTCTGCGCACGCGATGGATGCCAGCATGGCTTTTGAGCGCTTCCTGGTAAAGAAATCCCGTTTCTCTGCACAGTCACCCACTGCAAATACATCAGCTTGATCGGTACGCATGTACTCATCCACTTTGATAAAACCATCCCTGTTATAGCAAACTTCTTCCAGATCCCGGGCCAGGTCCACATTGGGCTCATACCCCATGGAGAGAATCACTGCATCCGCCTTTATGATTTCAACTTTGTCACCCCGGACAATCTTTACTGCTTCAACCTGATCTTTGCCAATAATCTCTTTCACGCCATGACCGGTAAGCACATTGATGCCCCTGTCTTTCAGAATGGTTTCAGCTTCGACAGCCACATCAGGGTCAAAAGCAAGGGGAAGCACATTGGGTTGTAGTTCCACCAGGGTAACATTCTTACCTGTTTTCTTTAGTTCGTCCGACATTTCAATACCAATGAAACCGGCTCCGATCACCACAATATTTTCCTTGTCCTGAAGCTTCCTTTTCATGTGGTCGAGGTATACCAGGTTCTTGGGGACTGTATATACATTCTCAAGTTGAGCACCTGTTAACCATCCGGGAACCACCGGCCTGGATCCGGTGGCAATAATCAGCTTGTCATAGGAAAGTTCCCCTTCACCCTTCAGGGTGGCAGTTTTTGCCTTTCCATTCAGTGAAGTCACTTCATCCACCAGGATTTCTACTCCCGACTTTATTAAACCACCATCAGGCAGGATATCCTGATTGGTTTCCTCCAGGGTTCCAAAAATATAGGGGATTCCGCATGGAATGGCTGCATTCTTTTCTTTCCTGACCAGGGATACACTTTTCCCGGGATAATGTGATTTTGATGCCAGTGCCGCAGTCAGTCCGGCTGCACTTCCTCCAATTACCAATACATCTGTACTCTTCATGATCTATACTATTAAGTTACTGTTATATAAAATGTTAATTACTCATCTCTTCTTTGCATTTCAAAGGTCCCAGATACTTATGAAACCCGGGTAAGAATTTACCTGACTCTAATTACTGTTTGTTGCTCCATCACGTTTCCGGATTAAAGGAGTTTTACAATCGGGACAGGTATGCGAAAAGCAGGGAATACCGTGGTACATCGATTACAGCGGTACCACTGTTTATCAAACTCCACATCGCCCCCCCTCGATCACAATGGAACGACCCTCGGTAAAAGCCATGGCCAGCTTCGTTAAATGGAATGCCAATAGGTTTAAAGCCCTT
>JAYEOJ010000217.1:0-3703 GCA_034722835.1 Bacteroidota bacterium
GATGGTATTTGACCGTATTGATCTTCAAAATGGAAATTTCACTGGTAAGGAGCTGAATCCTACGCCTCAGGAAATCCGAACAAAGGTTCTGGAAGTTGCTTCAACCTGGAAGTAAATTTGCCTAACAGCCTCCCTCTACACGCTTTTTCTTGGGCCGGGGGGCGATTTTTGGCAGATCCGGTGCCGGCTGACTGCTGCTCTCCACCATGGAACCTCCACCCAGGGCTTGGCTGGCGCCTTTTCTGAAATCGTATTTGGCTATTTCCTCATCCGGACTGGTGGCTGGTGGGGCAGTCGGATTCATAATGGTTTCTACCCAGTAGTTGAGTCCGCCCTGTAACACATAGTTGTTTTCATATCCCAGCTGACGGGTGAGCATCCATGCCTGGTTGGAATTGACAGTCCCGTTGGAATAGAATACATTGTAACGAAGGTCCTGGTTCAGATAGTCCTTCCACTGATCCTCCAGCATAGAGGCCAGAGGGATATTGATAGCTCCCGGCAAATGATACTTGTCATATTCATCTTCACTTCGCACATCAATAAGTACCAGCGAAGGGTCCTTATTTACGAGCATGTGAGCCACTTCGTCGGGCGAAAAGTACTGCATTCCGCTATTTACATACTCCAGCAGATCCTCTGGAGAAAGCTTATAAGGATGCGTGGTGTTGGCAGGAACTGCTGCCAGTATTAGTCCCAGGGGGACGATCATCAGTGCTAAATATATTCTTGGTTTCATTATGCTTGATTATTTCTGTGTATTACTTCAATATAGACGATTAAATCCTGTATTTGTTTAGCGGCAGAAAATGGACACTAATATTCTTCCCGGGGGAATTTCTTTTCAGCCCATTCACCAACCCAGAACATGCCAAGGGCCACAACAATGATCCCCAGGACGACTACACCGTCTTTGAATCCCAGTGCCTGCGGCAGGGTAGGAGTTCCCCTGAACGATCCTTTATAAAACGTTTCCAGCAGGGGGTAGGCCTCAGCAAATATGAAGATTCCTATGAACATACCGCCAATAAAGAACATGGCGTCGATCTTTCCAATGGAGGCCGCACAGAAGCTGGTGCCCGGACAAAATCCGCCGGTGATAAAACCGGCACCCATGATGGCACCACCAATGATGGTGGACCAGAGGTAGGTGGGATTGACATAGACCATGTCCAGGTCGATCCAGTTAAAAAGACTCATGAAGAGCAGCCCCAGCATGGCCACAATGGCCGCGGTAAAGAATACTTTCAGTACAACAGTGTCGTAACCGTAGAACACCCCGGCCAACTTTCGGCTGGAGGAAAACCCGCTGCTCTCCAGAATAAAGCCAAAACCGATCCCAATAAGAAAGGCCAGGAAAAAATTGGTGTTTTGAGATATGATGTCGTTTATAATTAATGGTCCCATGATTGTGATATTAGAATATTAAATCCAGTTTTTCCTGAAGAACCAGGCCAGCGCGAAGGCAGTTCCGAAAATAAAAGCCATGGAGATAAATCCTCCAAGAGAGAGAACCCCCATGCCACTGAGAGCAGATCCGCTGGTGCATCCGCGACCCAGCTGAGATCCAAATCCAAAAAGAATTCCTCCAATCACGGCAAAGATGATCCGGCGTTTGGAAGTGATTTTTGGAGAGTGTTCCACCTTAAATTTCAAGCGGTTGAAGATGGCACCGGAGAGAAAAGCTCCTACGATTACACCCAGCATCTGGAATACCAGCCAGGCTTTCATCGGGCCCTCGGGGTGCGAGGCATTGTACTCTTTGAAGAATTGCGCATTTTCTGCATGTTCCGGGGTCACCGTATTCACGGTGGCCACGATGGCACTTTTAGCAGCACCGCTGGCTCCCAGCCCTCTGCCCGAAATGAAGTTGGCGGCAATCAGGACCAGTCCCAGCAAGACACCACCCAGATAGGGATTGATGTACCTGGATTTTTTGTTGGGTTTATTTGATTCACTCATTATTAATGGATTTATATGACTTAATAGAGCCACCTGCTTTCCTGACCGGCATAGGAGATGATGAAACGTAGCATCAGGCTCCCGAACAGTACCAGACTGGCAGGTATTAATACAGGGATTTTAAATTTTTTTAACTCAAGGACTTCCAGGAAGATGGGTACAATCATCCCCAGGATGACCACAAAGATCCAGAAGGGGGCAGTCCATGGTCCGCCCAGGAACAGCTCGGCAGCATCAATCTGGACCTGTGTGCTGGCCAGGAATCCCATGAACATATGAATAATCAGGAAGAGCTCCACCACAATGATTCCGATGTCAATTTTAGCAAACATGTTCCGCTCCTTATGCTCTTTTGATAAGAGCATGATCACTGCGGCTCCTGCTGAGAGACCCGATGCCAGAAAAAGAGGTCCCAGGATCGAGGTGTTCCATAGCGGTCTGGCATTAAAGGCCGAGAAGAGGATCCCTGTATAAACCCCCAGAATAATGGAAGAGGTGCCCATCACCCAGGCAATGGCTGTTTTCTGTTTGGTGAAGAACGTTTCAATGTCCATCAGGATCTTAAACTTCCAGTCCCATTTAGGAAATATCTCTTTGATATGGATGGCCGACCAGATGAATGAAAGCGGGGTGACCAGCATCAGAACCCAGGCACCCCATGACATGGGTGACTCCAGGCGAATGGTGGTATATAGTCTCCAGAAGTAGAGCTGATGCTTCAGGTCAAGCAGAAGCGCAAAGAGTCCAACTACCAGCACCCAGGGAACAATATGAGGTGCAATTTTTACAGCAGTCCGGTATTTCTGTTCCTTACCCATCAGGGTGAAAAAGGCTGCAAAAAACAGGATCCCGGCAGCCAGTCCCCCGAGAAACAAATAAAGTGGTATCTGCCAGTGCCAGATATGCAGGTGGGGATCAATCAGATGGTTGTGACGTCCGCTGACGATGATTTCTTCTCTCATGGTTCTTTAGATAAGGAAATACAACTGTGGATCGGTCCCCGCTTCAGGAATCAGGGTCTTATATTTTCTCACTTTCAGGATCTCGGAAACCGGGCTCTTTGGATCGTCCAGGTCGCCAAAATACATGCATTTGGTGGGGCAGGCGGATACGCAGGCCGGCTCCAGGCCCTTTTTGACCCTGTGAATGCAAAAGGTGCATTTATCCACATAGCCTTCGGGATGTGGATAACGGGCATCGTAAGGACAGGAGGTGATGCATGCCCCGCACCCGATGCACTTGTTAGGTGTGACCAGGACGATGCCGCCATCGGCATAGTGACTGGCACCGGTGGGACAACAACGAACACAGGGCGAATTGCTGCACTGGTTACATCGTTCCGAACGGATCTCAATTTCCAGTTGCGGATAAGTACCGTCGGTGACTTCCACGACCCAGTCACGGCAGTATCCGATGGGGACATTGTTTTCGGTCTGACAGGCCACCACACAGTCGCTGCAGCCCACACACTTTTTGGTATCTACGGCCATGGCGTATCTCATGATTCAGCCTCCTCTTTTTTGGGTTCAAACTTGAAGGTGACGAAATTGCCCCTCATTCCGGTCCCGCCCATGATGGGGTCCACATGGACCCTGGTAATCAGCTCCGAATCGCTTGCTCCGCGGCCATAGGCCCTGGAGAGTTTATCATTGGTGTGTCCGAATCCATGTACCATATATACACTGTCCCATCGAGTGCGTTCGGTGATACGAGCCCTTATGGGAAAGGAAGACCGGATTCC